>JAFZLQ010000090.1 GCA_017551425.1 Bacteroidales bacterium
AAGAAGAATCTCCGGTCGAAATGACAGAAGAAAAATCTCCGGTCGAAATGACAGAAGATGACGAGGCGGGCATAACGCCTCTGTCATCCTGAGCGATAGCGAAGGATCTATCTCCGACCGAAATGACAGAAGATGACGAGGCGGGCATAACGCCTCTGTCATCCTGAGCGATAGCGAAGGATCTATCCCCGACCGAAATGACAGAAGATGACGAGGCGGGCATAACGCCTCTGTCATCCTGAGCGATAGCGAAGGATCTATCCCCGACCGAAACACGTGTGGCGTACACTCCGTTCTTCGGGATTGCCATCAGGGGCTCGTAGAGCTTCATGTTGGCCGTGGGGAAGCCGATGGTGCGGCCGAGGCGGTTGCCCGCGACCACCACCCCGTGCAGCCTGTACGGCCTGCCCAACAGCCTCGCGGCGGAAGCCACGTCGCCGGCCTCGAGGGCCTCGCGTATGCGGGTGCTGGACACCGGCATGCGGTCTATGCACACTGGCGGGGCGATGAGGGCGTCGAGCCCCATGCGCGCCGCCAGCTCGGCAATCTGCTCGGGCCCAGCCTGCTCGTAGCCGAAGCGGGTGTCATACCCGAGCACCAGCTCGGTGCAGCCGAACCTGGAAACCAGCATCCGGATGTACTCCCCCGCCGACATCGCCGCAAACTTGCGGGTAAATGGTATGGTCTCCACCGCATCGACCCCCAGGCCGCGCAGCAGCTCCATCTTCTCCGACTGGGAGGTGAGGTACCGCAGCGAATCGGCGTCGCTCTGCAGGACCGCCCGCGGGTGAGGCCAGAACGTAACAACAACGCTCTGCTCCCCTCTGGCGCGGGCCTCGGAGAGCAGAGTGTCTATGACGAGACGGTGCCCGGGATGGACACCGTCAAAAAAGCCTGTGGCGATTACAGCCATCTGACCAGCGCGAAATCCTGGCGGTGAGGCAAGGCAGGATTCTTTGCGTACATGCGGATACCGACCTGGTACATACCGGTCTTGTCCGGCTCGACGGAAACCTTATATACGGCGTTTCCGTCTTTGTGCTTGGCAAGCTTGTACTGGTAAACCTCCTGGATATGGGAATTGCCCTTTGCGTCCGTGGTGGCAAGGATCATCTCGATGCCGATATCCTCGGGACGCAGACGGCCAAGGTCGAGAACGACCTCGCCGTTGAGCGGATCCTCCTTCGAGACTATGTACGAAGCATCCGGCTGCTGGCAGGAAACCACACGGATATTGTCCCACTCCTCGAGCATGCGCTTCTTCCAGGACGCGATGTCCCTGGCCTTTGCGTTGTCGTTGGCGCGAAGCTGCGCAAAACGTTTGCTCTGAGGAACATAGTACTGCTCCATGTAATCTGTGAGCATCCTGTTGGTGGTGAAGTTGCTCGCCACCCTGGCGATGGTGTTCTTGATGTAGCCGACCCACTCCTTGGAGAGGTGCGTACGGTCGTTGAAATTGTAATACGCGGGGGCAATCTCGTTCTCGATGGTGGCGTAGATGGTTGCCGCATCGAGTTCGTTCTGATACAGCTGGTCGTCGTAGGTGCGCTCCTGGGGCAGAGCCCAGCCGGCGTCCTCCTGATAGCCCTCGACCCACCAGCCGTCGAGCACCGAGAAGTGCATGACGCCGTTCATCGCGGCCTTCTCTCCGGAGGTACCGGAAGCCTCGAGGGGACGGGTCGGGTTGTTGAGCCACACGTCCACGCCCTGCACGAGCCTCTTTGCCAGACGGATGTCGTATCCGGGGATGAAGATGATCTTGCCCAGGAACCTCTCCTGCTTGGAGATGTCTATGATCTGCTTGATGAGCTCCTGGCCTGCCGTATCTGCGGGATGGGCCTTGCCGGCGAAGACGAACTGCACCGGACGGTCGGGATTGTTGACGATGGCGGCGAGGCGGTCAAGGTCTGAGAACAGCAGCGTCGCGCGCTTGTACGTTGCAAAGCGGCGGGCGAAGCCTATGGTCAGCACGTCGGGACGGAAGCCCTCGGTTATCTTGACTATCTGGCTCGGGGTGTAGTGACTGCAGAGCGCAGGATCGGAGATGCGCTCGGAAATGGTGTTGACCAGGGTATGCTTGAGACTCTTGCGCACGGCCCAGATCTCGTCGTCGGGCACCTTGTAGATGCGGTCGAAGCAGCTCTTGTCGTAGTGGCTGGTACGGAACTCGGGGCCGAAGACCCTGTAGTGCACCTGCTTCCACTCCTTGGCCGTCCAGGTGCCGTAATGCACGCCGTTGGTTACATAGCTGATGTGCAGCTCCTCGGGCAGGTAGCCCTTGTACATATCCTTGAAGATATCCTGGCTAACCTTGCCGTGCAGCATGGACACGCCGTTGACGTTCTGGCTCATGTTGGCCGCAAGTACGCTCATGCTGAACTTCTCGTCCCGGTTATCGGGATGGATCTTGCCGAGGCTGAGCAGGTAGTCCCATGCTATGCCGTAGCGGTGAGGATAGTGTCCGAGGTACTTGGACAGCAGGCCCTCGTCGAAGGAGTCGTGGCCCGCAGGAACGGGGGTATGGGTGGTGAAGAGGCCGCTGGCACGGATGAGCTCCAGGGACTCGTTGAAGTCGAGGTGCTCCTCCTGCATGCACTCGCGAAGCCTCTCCAGGCATGCGAATGCCGCATGGCCCTCGTTGAGGTGGAAGATGGTGGGGTGCAGGCCGAGCTGGCGCAGCGCCCTCACGCCGCCGATACCGAGCAGGATTTCCTGCTTGATGCGGTTCTCCCAGTCGCCGCCGTAAAGCTGGTGCGTGACCTGGCGGTCTTCGGGAATGTTGGCCTCGAAATCGGTGTCGAGCAGATAGAGATCGGTACGGCCCACCGCGACCTTCCAGATGCGGGCGCTCATCTCACGGCCGGGCATGGCCATCTTGACGATGCGCCAGTTGCCCTTCTCGTCGAGGACGGGGTCTGCAGGTATCTTGAGGAAGTCTGCGGCATCGTATTCAGCCACCTGGTTGCCCTGGGGCGTGATGCGCTGGGTGAAGTAACCGTAGCGGTAGAGAAGCCCCACGGCGACGAGGTTGACGTTCATGTCTGACGTCTCCTTGAGGTAGTCGCCCGCAAGGATGCCGAGGCCGCCGGAGTAGATCTTGAGGGAGGTTTCCAGGCCGTACTCCATGCAGAAGTAGGCCACGGAGGGCTCCTTGCGCTCGGCCTTGAGGGCCATATAGTCGTTGAACTCCTTCATCACCGCGCCCAGCTGGGAAAGGAACGACACGTCCTTTGCAAGCTCGTTGTAGCGCTTGAGACTCACGGAGTCTAGGATTACCATAGGGTTGTGGCCGGACTTGTGCCAGAGCTCTGCATCGATAGTCTTGAACAGGGCCTTGGCGCTTTCGTTCCAGCACCACCACAGGTTTTTGCAAAGCGTTTCGAGTCCGGACAGTTCTTCGGGAAGGTGACGCGTAACCATTACGCTCTTCCAGGCCGGATCATTCGCTTCAATTCTGTTGTTCAGCATAATTCAGTCGGATAATGAAGTCACTGAGCACGTTCATGAAATTGATGAACGCCTCGTAGGGAGTAGCATAGGGGCTGAACCGCTTGTGGATCTCTCCGTCGGAGAAGAACTTGGTGCACATGTAGTACAGGTGGTCGCTTTCCTGGAGATGGCCGAAGTCGGACCAGAGGTCGGGATCGTTGACTATGGCGAGTTTCTCCGTAAGGCGGTACAGCTTGTTGTAGGCCTCCTGCTGGAGCTCGTTGCCGAGCCAGGCGCTGAGGTCTCTTTCTTCGTCGGCCCAGGAAATAGGGTCGGGAACCTCTATGGATGCGGCGGGCTTGATGTTCTTGACGGCCTGCGCGGGAGTCACGAAATCGTGGCCGGCGGCGAGGACCGCCTTGGGCAGGGCCTTCATGAAGTCGAAGATGCCGCTTTCTTCGTTCTGGTGCTCACCGAAGGTCTCGTAGTCCATGAAGAGGTTGACGATTTCTCCGTCGGCCTCGTCGAGCCAGCCGATGAATTTATCTACGGTGAGGGGCCACTCGGACCAGCCGCGGTCGGAGAAGCGGAAGGCGATGTCGTCGCTCAGTCCGTAGTTGCGGAGGAGAAGCCTGAGCTTGGGCTGAGAGGCTGCGGTATAAACGTAATTGGCGCTCTGCCAGCCCATTATATGACGTGCGCCCTCAGTGAGCATGGTCTTGAAGCCAAGGTCATAGACCTGACGGGCGATGTCGTCGGAATAGATGAGCTCGGTGTTGCGGAAAGTCACGGGAGTCACTCCGAGATAGTTCTCGACGGCGGCCTTGTGCTTGAGCACCTGATGCTGGAACTCGGAAGGAGATGCCAGCGAAGCGAGGCTGTGGTAATAAGTCTCGCAGAGGAACTCCACCTTGCCGGTGGCGGCGAGGGCCTTGAAGCTGTCGATCACCTCGGGGGCGTAACGGTCGAACTGCTCGAGTGCGGAACCGGAGATGGAGAAAGCCAGCTTGAGCTTACCCTTGCTCGCCTTGATTGCCTGCAGAAGCAGCTCGTTCATGGGAAGATAGCACTTCTGGGCCACCCTCTTGAGGATGGTGCGGTTGGCGAAGTCGTCGTAATAGTGGGAGTCCTTGCCTATATCGAAGAAACGGTAGGTGCGGAGTCTCGTAGGCTGATGAACCTGGAAGTAAAGGCAGACTGACTTTTTCATAACAGTGATTCGTAAACTTTTTTCAATTTGGCTGTGGCGCCGTTCCACTTGAGTTCGTTGACCTCGTCGAAGCCTTCCTTGGATGCGAAGGATGTGAGCGCCGGATAAGAGACGAGGGCGTAAATATCATCGGCCAGGGCATCGACATCCCAGAAATCCACCTTGAGGGCGTACTTCAGGACCTCGGCTGCGCCGGACTGATGGGAAATGATGGACGGAACGCCGGTGCGCATCGCCTCGAGGGGCGAAATGCCGAAGGGCTCCGAAACTGAAGGCATGATGTAAACGTCGGACAGTGCGAACATCTTCTGCACCTCGGCTCCGCGGAGGAAACCGGTGAAGTGGAAGCGGTCTGCGATTCCGAGGCGGGCCACCTGGCTGATGGCGCGGTTCATCATATCGCCGCTGCCGGCCATCACGAAGCGCACGTTCTTCGTACGCTTGAGGACCTTGGCAGCCGCGTCGATGAAGTACTCGGGACCCTTCTGGAAGGTGATACGGCCCAGGAAGGTGACGACCTTGTCGCGTACGCCGCGCTCGACCTCGATGTTCTCGCGGCCGCTGAAATCGACGGCGTTGTGCACCGTGACGACCTTGGCGGGATCTATGCCGTACTTGTTGATGACAATGTTGCGGGTGAGGTCGGAAACCGTTACGACGCGGTCTGCGGCAAGCATTCCGCGGGTCTCGATGTCGAGCACGCGGGTGTCTATGTGCTTCTCGTCGCCGCGGTCGTACGAAGTGGCGTGCACATGCACCACGAGGGGCTTGCCGGTGAGCTCCTTGGCGGCGATGCCGGCCAGGTAGGTGAGCCAGTCGTGGGCGTGGATGACGTCGAATTCGTCTATGTGCTGCATTGCGATGGTGCCTCCGACCTGTGCGTAACGCGAGACCTCTTCCATGAGGTTGGCGCCGTACTTGCCGGAGAACTTGAACTTCTGGCCGAAGCCGACGGTGGTCTGGGTGACACCCTCCTTGCGCATCTTCTCGATGGCCTCGAAGTATTCGTCAGGATCTACGTACGGGACGATGTTGGAGTCCACGTACATGAACTTGACCTTGTTGATGAATTCCTCAACCGAGCTGCTCACGTTCTGTACCGCGACGTCGCTTGCGTTGAGGATGGTGGTTGCGCTCTGGTCTTCGTCACCGGAGGCGTTGGGCATGACGAACAGGGTCTCCACGCCGTTGTGCGCCAAACCCTTTACAATGCCCTCGCAGGCGGTTCCAAGGCCGCCGGCGATGTGGGGAGGAAACTCCCAGCCGAACATCAAAACTCTCATATTCTATGCCTCCTTGTATTTTTCCAACAGTGAATAAACGGTGAGAAGCGCCGATGTGCTGAGCGCCGAGGAAATGGTTCCGTGAGGCTCGTGGGGCGGATCTCCGTCGTAGATTTCGGAGAAGGCTCCGACGCCGTGCTTGCTGAGGTCTGCCCAGAAGCCCTCGACCAGCCATTCGGCCCTCTTCCAGAAGGACGGGCCCTTCACGCGGAAGCTGGTCTCGATGTACGGGGCCAGGAGGAACGGATGGTTGCAGCCCTGGTGGTAGGCGAGGTCGCGCTCGATCTGCGAACCCTCATAGACGCCCTTGTACCTGGGGTCGCGGGGAGAGAGGGTACGGATGCCGCGGGAAGTCACGAGCTCGGTGTCTATGGCCCTGAGGACCAGCGGGAAGATGTCTTCCTCGAGCGGGGAGTTCTTGACCCAGATTGCGGCGAGCTGGTTGGGACGGACGTCCATGTTGCGGCCGTGCGAATCCACGTAGTCCGCCAGGCGTCCGGCCTCGTCGTCCCAGAAGGTAGGGGCGAAGTTGGCGCGTATCATGTCCCGCACGGGAGCCCAGGTCTTGATGAAGGCGCTGCGCTTGCTGCCGTACCTGGATTCCATATCCAGTGCGAAGCAGATTGCATTGTACCAGAAGGAGTTGGTCTCTATCTGGTAGCCGGGGCGCTCGGTGACGGCGCGGCCGTTCACGTATGCGTTCATCCAGGTGAGCGCGACGCCGTCCATCTGGGCCCAGAGAAGGCCGTTGGGATGCATGGCGATTTCCTTGCGGCGGCCGGGGAGATAGCTCTCTATGATGGCCTTGACCGTTGCTCCGTACTTGGCCCAGACCTTTGCCGGATCCGCACCCCAGTCGATGTACTGCTGGAGCGTGACGGCCATGTACAGGGGTGCCTCCACCTGCGTGGTGCGCATGGTCAGGCGGCCCTGCTCGGCGGCAATCAGGTTGTCGAGGATTTCCTCGAAGAGGGCGGGATCCTGCAGGCCGTGGAGGGTCATGCCGGGGAGGGAGAGGAGCGTCTCGCGCAGGAGGCCGGTCTTGAGCCAGCTCAGGCCCGCGTTGATCATGGCCACCCCGTTATGCCTGGTTATGAGCCAGTCGGCGCAGCGCACCAGCTGGTCGTGGTAACCGGTGACCTCGGGGAGTTTCTCGAGATATCCGGTGAACTGCCTCTTGAGCCCTGCGGGGTTGGCTTCCGTCGTGGATGCCGAGAGCACCACGGAGCCGTTCTTTGACAGCTTGACGTTGAAAGTGCCCGGGGTGAAGAGGTCTTCCTGGCAGTCGAAGCCGCGGCGGTATTCGTCCGAGTAGGTGATGCGGTTGTTCCAGCAGGGGATGTATTTCCACTCGGCCTTGGAATCGCTCAGTTGGAGGTTGAGGTCGGGGAAATTGGGATACATCCTGAAGGAGACGCCGCCGGGGATCTCGCTGAAAGAGGTGTTGGCCTGGTCGTTCTGATGCGTGAGGTCGTGTACGTTGCGGAAAGCCAGGAAAGGCTTGATCACGAGCGTAACGGGTGCCGGAGCCCTCAGGAGCTCATACTTGACGAGCAGCTGGTCTTTGTCGGGGACGAGGATGAGGCTCTTGCGGAAAGTCACCTCGCCGACCTGGTAGGTGATGTTGGGAGCGGGATCTTCGGCAAAATCGACGACATACTTGTGGCCGCGGGGCTCGTAGATGTCGCCGTAGCAATGGATGCCGAGATTGAACTGCTTGCCGCCGATTATGAGACTTTCGTCCAGGGCGGACAGGAGCAGGAAGCGGTCGCCGCCGAAGCGGTCGAGCGTGACGGCGAGAAGGCCATGGTAGCGGCGGGTATTGCAGGTCACGATTGACGTGTTGCAGTACGCGCCGGTCTTGTTGGCACAGATAATCTCGCGCCGCAGGGAGTAGGCCAGGTTGACCAGCTCGTTCTTGTTGAATTTCAAGAATGCCATAACTATAGCTTTTTCAGGACGATGGCGCACCTGCTGGGCAGGTAGAGGTACATCGTGTGATCATAATTCTGATTGCCGTTCGGAGAGTGCTGGGGCAGGCTCTGGTGCCTTTCCCCTGCGGGAAGGCGCCCGAAGCCGCCGAAGCGTTCCTCGTCCGAGTCGAAAACCTTTTCGAATTCTCCCGCCGGTGCCGAGAAGCCGTAATCGGCAAAAGACCCCTGCGGATTGAAATTCAGCGCAAAGATACAATTTTGACGGCGGAAAATCAAAACTTGCTTCTGTTCATCTGCGACCAGCAGTTCGGGGGCCCCCAGAAGCACCCTTTCCTTGCGCAGCATGTGTATCATCTGGACGTCGAATTCCTCGAGTCCGCCATAGCGGAGCTCGGGATTGTCGGCAATGGACCAGAGGCGTCTGGCGTGGCTGTGCGACCAGCCGTTGCCCTCGCGCGGGAAGTCTATCCACTCGGGATGGCCGAACTCGTTGCCCATGAAGTCAAGGTAGCCGCCGCCGCAGGTTGCCGCGGTCACGAGACGGATCAGCTTGTGAAGGGCTATTCCCCTGTCCACCATGGGGTTCTGCTGGTCCTTGCGCATGCTGAAGTACATCTCCTTGTCTATGAGGCGGAAGATGATGGTCTTGTCTCCCACGAGGGCCTGGTCGTGGCACTCGGCGTAGCTGATGGTCTTTTCGTCGGCGCGCTTGTTGGTGAGCTCCCACCAGATCTCTCCGGTGCTCCACTGCTCGTCGGCCTTCTCCTTGATCCATTTGATCCAGTGGTCGGCGATGCCCATCGCCATGCGGAAGTCGAAGCCTACGCCGCCCGCCTCGAACGGCGCCGCGAGGCCCGCCATGCCGCTCACGTCCTCGGCGATGGTGATGGCGTCGGGATTGAGCTCATGGATGAGCTGGTTGGCGAGGGCGAGGTAGCTGACGGCGTTCTCGTCAACCCCGGAGTTGAAGTAGATGTCGTAGTTGCCGAAGTCTATGCCGAGTCCGTGGTTCCAGTAAAGCATGCTGGTGACGCCGTCGAAGCGGAATCCGTCCAGGTGGTACTCCTCCATCCAGTACTTGCAGTTGGAGAGCAGGAAATACTTGACCTCGTCCTTGCCGTAGTCGAAGCAGCGGGTGCCCCATGCGGGATGATATCCGGCGCTGCCCTTGTAGAAGTAGAGGTCCTCCGAACCGTCTATGCGGCTTATGCCCTCGACGTCGTTGCCCACCGCGTGCGAATGCACTATGTCCATGATGACGGCGATACCGGCGGCGTGGGCCTCGTCCACCAGGCGCTTGAATTCGTCCGGCTTGCCGAAGCGGGAACTAAGGGCGAAGAAGCTGGAGACCTGGTACCCGAAGGACCCATAGTACGGGTGCTCCTGCAGCGCCATTATCTGCAACACGTTGTAGCCCAGACGCTTGACGCGCGGGAGGACGTTGATGCGGAAGTCGTCGAAGCTGGCCACCACTTCTTTCTCGCTGCTCATGCCGATATGGCATTCGTAGATGAGGGGATGCTTGCGGGGGCCCGGTTTGCGGTGCTTCCAGACGTATTTCGAAGGCTCTGGCACCTGGGCGCAGAAGAGCTTGGTCTGGACGTCCTGCACGACGCGGGTGGCGTATGCGGGGATGCGCTCGCCGCCTCCGCCGGGCCATTCGACCCAGAGTTTGAAGAGAGCGCCGGGCGTGAGGAATATCTCCGGCAGACGGATCTCCCAGTTGCCATGGCCGACGGGGCTGAGGGCGTAGTCTGCGGTGCGCTTCCAGTTGTTGAAGTCGCCGATGAGATAGATTCTCGTCGCCCCGGGGGCCCATTCGCGGACGACCCATTCCGAGCCGTCCTTGTGGATGCCGTAGTAGAGGTGATTGTTTGCCACGTCGGAGAGGGGCTTTTCTCCTGCGATCTTGCGCCGGTCTGCGATTATTCGCTCGTGGCGGGCGTCGATGGCCGGCTTGAACGGCTCAAGCCATGGGTCGGTCTGATAGATTTTTTTCATTTGCCGAGGTTGTCAATTTTAGTGCGGGCTGTGCGGAGATATTCCCGGCATCCGGAGATGAGTTCTTCGGAGCGGGCGATGTATTTGTCGAGGTCGTCGAGGCTTGTGGCCGGATCTTCCGCCTTTGAGGCTATGGCTTCGAGCTCGGCGACGGCTTTCTTATAGTCAAACTTTTCCATTCACTTTGCATTTGAGGGTTCCGTCGGTGTACCGGACCTGGATGTCGTCCCCGACGCTTACGCCGGAGGCCGATTTGATGATGGTGCCGCCGGCGCTTTCCACAAGGGCGTAACCGCGGCTGAGGATGGTGCGGGGGTCCGCCGATGCGATACGGGCCTGAAGCGCCGCGAGGCGGGCGTCGGCGAGGCTGAGCTTGCCCGAGAAGGCAAGGGCGACGCGGCGGAGAAGGCGCTCGCAGGAGGCCTCCATGGCAGATATCTTGCCGGAGAACGCCATGCGAAGGCGGGCGCCGAGGCTTCCGAGGCGCTCGTCCTCGGCGGCCACTGCGTCTATGCAGAGGTCCGCAAGGGCGGTGGGAGTCTTGACGGAGCCGCAGGCGACCATGTCTGCGATGTGGACGTCGCGGTCGTGCCCGATGGCGGTATATACCGGCAGGGGGCATCGGGCGATGGCAGCGCAGAGGGAGTAATCGTCGAAGCAGGCGAGGTCGAGGTTGCTGCCGCCGCCGCGGAGGATGAAGATGGCGTCGAAGGGAACGGCAGCGGTCAGAAGAGTAGATTCTTCGCTGCGCTCAGAATGACAGAGAGAGAGCTCAGAATGACAGAGAGAGAGCTCAGAATGACAGAGAGAGAGCTCAGAAGGACAGAGAGAGCGGTCAGAAGGACAAGCGGAAGGACTGGCGGCTCGGTCGAGCGCGGCGGCGATGGAGGCGGGGGCCTGGTCTCCCTGCATAGTGGCCTCGAAGAGGGTGATGCTGAAGGCGAAGCCGTATTCGTTTTCCAGCAGGTGGCGGCGGAAGTCGCCGTAGCCGGCGGCGTCCGGCGCGGATATAACGGCGATGGAATACGGCACATCGGGAAGGACGAGCTCCTTCTGGAGATCCATCAGCCCTTCTTCCGTGAGGCGCTCGATGGTGCGGCGGCGGGCAAGCTCGGCCTCACCCAGCACTGCGCCCAGGTCTATGTCTTCTATGATGAGGGAGAGGCCGTAGAGCTCGGAGTAGCTCACCGTAACCTCGAAGATGAGGGAGAGACCCTCGTGCAGGCTTTCTCCCGTGGCTTTGGAGAACTTGGCGGCGATGGGCTCCCAGGACGAGCGCCAGATGACGGCACGGACCTTGGCCACGGGACCGTGGGGGCCGCTCTCGCAGAGCTCCAGGTAGCAATGGCCGTTCGTACGGCGCTGCAGGCTGGCAATCTCCGCCCTCACGCGCACGCTCCCCGGGAGGGCGTCCTCAATGCCCTCGCGTATGAGCGTCTGCAGCTCAAGCAGTTCCAGATAGTCCTCTTCCATTTAACTAACAAATATAATAAAAGTATTTGACTAAACAAAAAACACGTAATTTTCCATTTCAAGAAAAAGCGTTATATTTGTATTCATATTTCACGGCGATGAAGATTTCTCAGGCCATATTCGCAGGGAGCAGCACGCGGGTAGCTCAGAAGCCCGCAAGGCGCCTGCCCGAATTCGCCTTCATCGGCCGCTCCAACGTAGGCAAATCCTCGCTCATCAACATGCTCACGGGCAACCACAAGCTTGCCCAGACCTCCGCCACCCCGGGCAAGACCAAGGTCGTCAACCATTTCCTCATCAATGACAGCTGGTACCTGGTGGACCTCCCCGGCTACGGCTATGCCAAGCTGCCGGAGAAGATGCGCAGGGAGCTTGCAGAGGTCATACGCCAGTTCATAATGGAGTCGCCGGACCTGGTGATGCTCTTCGTGCTCATAGATTCCCGCCACGACATCGGCCCGGTGGACCTGGGCTTCCTGTCCGAGCTCGGGGAGCACGGCATCCCCTTCGCCATAATCTTCACAAAGACGGACAAACTGGGCCCGGTGGCGCTCCAGGCGCAGATAGACCGGGACTGCGCCATACTTTCGCAGACCTGGGAGGAGTTGCCGCCCATGCTCGTGAGCAGCTCGCAGAAAAGCACCGGCAAGGAAGAAATACTCGACTACATATATTCAATCCTTAAAACGCTCTGATATGATCCACACACACCGCATGGAGATTTTTGCCTGCAGGGAATCCCGGAACTTTGCCTGCAAGGTCATCGAATCCATCAATGCAAACCTGCGCCCCGACGAGCTGCCCTATCATCTGGGAGACCTGCAGATCAGCCAGTTCAGCGACGGGGAATTCCAGCCCCTTTATGCAGAAAGCGTCCGCGGTGCAACCGTGTTCATCATCCAGTCCACCATACCGCCGGCAGACAACCTCATGGAGCTGCTGCTCAGCATAGACGCCGCCAAGCGCGCATCGGCAGACAAGGTTATCGCAGTCATCCCCTACTTCGGCTGGGCACGCCAGGACCGCAAGGACCGCCCGCGCGTGGCCATCGGCGCAAAGCTGGTTGCCAACCTGCTCACCGCCGCCGGAGCCGACCGCGTAATGACCTGCGACCTCCATGCAGACCAGATCCAGGGCTTCTTCGACATCCCCGTGGACCACGTTTACGCCAGCAAGGTGTTCATCCCCACCATCGAGGCGCTCGAGCTCCCCAACCTCTCCATCGCCGCACCCGACATGGGAGGCGCCAAGAGGGCCAACTCCTACGCCAAGAGCCTCAGCCGCGAGGGGCGCGACTGCGGGGTCGTCATCTGCCACAAGACCCGCGAAAGGGCCAACGTGGTCTCTGAAATCAGGGCGATAGGCGACGTTGAAGGCCGCAACATCATCATCATAGACGATATGATAGATACCGCCGGCACCCTCTGCAAGGCCGCCGACGTGCTCATGAGCAAGGGCGCCGTGAGCGTGCGCGCCTGCGCTTCCCACGGCATCCTGTCCGGAGAGGCGGTCAACCGCATCAGGGAATCCAGCCTCAGGGAGGTGCTGATCACCGACACAATCCCCCACCCCGAGCTGGAGGAAGACAGCAAGATAAGGGTAGTCTCCATGGCCCCCGTCTTCGCCCGCATCATAGACAAGGTATATAACTACGAACCCATCAGCACAGACTTCATATATTAGTGAGTGCCACCATCATAGCTGCGATCGCCGTCCTGGGGCTCGGAGTCCTGGGGCTGTGCTTCAACATCCTCTTCCGCAAGAAGGATTTTCCGCAGTTCGACGTGGGTTCCAACGAAGAAATGCGCCGCCGCGGCATCCGGTGCTATAAAGATGTCGATGCCGCCGAGCAAGGCTTAACCTGCACCGCTCCCGGCTCGTCCGAAGCGTGCAAAGATTGTAAACTGTATGAGCTTAGTAGCGATAGTAGGCCGTCCTAACGTCGGCAAAAGCACCCTGTTCAACCGCCTTGTCGGCTCCCGCAAGGCCATAGTCGACGACACCGCCGGCGTCACCCGCGACCGCCATTACGGCCGCTGCGAGTGGTGCGGGCGCGAATTCTCCGTGGTGGATACCGGAGGCTACACCTCCAACTCCGACGACGTGTTCGAGGCCGCCATCCGCTCCCAGGTGCAGATAGCCATAGAGGAGGCCGACGTGGTGCTCTTCATGGTGGAGGCCGCCACCGGCATAACCGATTATGACTCAGAGATCGCCGACGTGCTGCGCCGCAGCCGCAAACCGGTGGTCCTCTGCGTCAACAAGGTCGATTCCGGCGCCAAGATGTACGACGCCTACGAGTTCTACGGCATGGGACTGGGAGAGATCTACTCCATCTCCGCCGCCAACGGCTCCGGCACCGGCGAACTGCTGGACGCCCTTGTGGCCGTGCTGCCCGAGGATACGCAGGAGGAAGACCCGTACGCCGGCCTCCCCCGCATCACCATCGTGGGCAAGCCCAACGTGGGCAAATCGTCGCTCACCAACGCACTGCTGGGGCAGGAGCGCAACATAGTCACCCCCGTCGCCGGCACCACGCGCGACAGCATAGAGACGCACTACAACAAGTTCGGCCACGAGTTCATGCTGGTGGATACCGCCGGCATACGCCGCAAGGCCAAGGTGCACGAAGACCTCGAGTTCTACTCGGTCATGCGTTCCATCAAGGCCATAGAGAGGGCCGACGTGTGCATAATGATGATAGACGCCACCTCCGGGATGGAAGCGCAGGACATGAACATCTTCTCGCTCATCCAGCGCAACCGCAAGGGCTGCGTTCTGGTGGTCAACAAGTGGGACCTGTTCATCAAGGATTCAAACACTCTCAAGGAGTACACCGAGGCGCTGCGCAGCAGGATAGCCCCGTTCGACGACGTACCTATTATATTTACGTCAGTGGTCAAGATGCAGCGCATCCAGGACGTGCTGAACGCCGCCGCCGAGGTGTATGCCAACTATTCACAGAAGATTCCCACGGCGCGCCTCAACGAAGTGATGCTGCCGCTGATCGAGGAAACCCCTCCCCCGGCCTGGAAGGGCAAGTACGTGAAAGTCAAGTACATCACGCAATTGCCCACATCCTTCCCGGCCTTCGCCTTCTTCTGCAACCTGCCGCAGTACATCAAAGACCCGTACAAGCGCTTCCTGGAGAACAAGCTCCGCGAGAACTTCAACCTCACCGGCTGCCCGGTGCAGATCTACTGCCGCCAGAAATAAAAGCTGATGCTCCCGG
This sequence comes from Bacteroidales bacterium, assembly GCA_017551425.1. Next base: position 14,563 of record JAFZLQ010000090.1, read on the forward strand.
TGGTCCAAAGTCCGGACCACCGGAAGCAACATCATAGGCAAACCGTTCCCGGTGGTCCAATAGACGGACCACCGGGAGCGTTTTATTTCAGATAGTAG
>JAFZLQ010000091.1 GCA_017551425.1 Bacteroidales bacterium
CTGCTGCAGGTTCGATACCATATTCATCTTTGAGGATCTGTGCAAGTTCCTGGACTTCTTTTACGGTAAGGTTAACAAGTTCTTCCGCAAGAGCTTTGATGTCTGCCATAATTATTGATTTTTAATTGTTTTTGTTTGCTTGATACTGTTATTCTGCTACGGCCTCTTTCTTGGAATCCTCGAGGGCGGAAATGACCCGGCGGATAGGTGACTGGAGGAGACCGATGATGTCACCAATAAGTTCGTCATGCGACTTCACGTTCACGAGGATGTTGAGCTGGTCGGCGCCCACATAGGCACATTCCTGGAGGAAAGCGCTCTTGAGTGCGGGTTTTCCGAATTTGGCTCCGTACTCCTTGATCACCTTGGCGGGTGCGCTCGGAGTGGTGGTGAACATGATGGCCGTGTTGCCCTCAAGGGTAGGGTACAGGGCTTCGACTTCCTTGTTGTTCAAGGTCATCAAAGCTTTGTGGAGGAGCGTATTCTTGACGACTTCGAGTTTGATGTTCTTCTCGAAGCAGGCGCGACGCAGTTCGGACGTGTTCTCGGCATTCAGACCGGCGATGTCCGCCAGGTAGAAATTCGGGTTCTCCGCCAACTGGGCTGCTACCTTCTCGATAATCTGGGCTTTCAATTCTTTTCTCATGATTTTCCCTCCTTCAATTATTCAGCGGTAGCACTGATGGCCTTGGTGTCGATGCAAATACCGGGGCTCATGGTCGCGGACATGTAGATGCTCCTGACATAGGTGCCCTTCAACGCTTGGGGTTTCAACTTCTGGATGGTGTTGAGCAATTCAACGGCATTCTCGGCCAACTGCTGCGCACTGAAGGATACCTTACCGATGGCAGTGTGAACAATACCTTGCTTGTCAACCTTAAAGTCGATTTTACCGGCCTTCACCTCCTTGACGGCCTGGGCGACGTCCATCGTCACAGTACCGGTCTTCGGGTTCGGCATCAGGCCGCGGGGACCGAGGATACGGCCGATCGGACCGATCTTGGCCATCACCGTAGGAGTACAGATGATGACGTCGACGTCTGTCCAGCCGCCCTTGATTTTTTCGATATATTCGTCGAGGCCGACGTGGTCGGCACCGGCTTCCTTCGCTTCCGATTCCTTGTCCGGTGTGCAGAGGACCAACACGCGGGTCACCTTACCGGTACCGTGGGGGAGGGTCACGACGCCGCGGACCATCTGGTTCGCCTTGCGCGGATCCACACCCAGGCGTACGGACAGCTCCACCGAACCGTCGAACTTGGTGTAAGAGATCTCTTTCACCAGCTCACAGGCTTCGGTCAGCTTGTACTGACGATGGGAATCAACTTTAGCTTCCGCTACTTTCTGGTTTTTTGTCAGCTTACTCATTGCGTGTGGTTTTATTGTACGTCGGCGGGAAATGTTCCGGTGATCGTGATGCCCATACTGCGAGCAGTACCGGCCACCATGCTCATCGCGGATTTTTCGGTAAACGCATTCAGGTCAGGCATTTTCTCCTTGGCGATCTCGCGCACCTGGTCCCAGGTGAGGGAGGCAACCTTCTTGCGGTTCGGCTCGGCGGATGCGGTCGAAATCTTGGCGGCGTCCTTGATCATGACGGCCACCGGCGGCTGCTTGACGATGAAGGAGAAAGACTTATCGCTGTAAACAGTGATGATCACAGGCAAAATCTTGCCGGCCTTTTCTTGGGTGCGGGCATTGAACTGTTTGCAGAAATCCATGATGTTCACACCCTTCGAACCGAGGGCGGGTCCCACGGGCGGCGACGGGTTGGCGGCACCACCTTTGATCTGCAGTTTAATGAACCCGGCAATTTCTTTAGCCATAATTCGTAGAATTTAATCTTTTGTTACTTGTGCAAAATTCAACTCCAAAAGAGTCTTGCGGCCGAAAATCTTGACGACGACCTTGATTTTCTTCTTGTCAGCCAGGATTTCGTCGACCGTTCCGTCGAAGCCGTTGAAAGGACCGTCAATGATTTTGACGGCTTCACCGACCACGAACGGCGTGACGGTCTCCTCGTCCTGTCCGGCCAGTTCGTCCACGCGGCCCATGATGCGGTCCATTTCGGAATCGCGGATAGGGACGGGGATACGATCCTTGCCTTCACTCAAGAAGCCCGCGACATAAGGGATGTTGCGGATCATGTGCTGGACTTCGCCGGTCATCAACGCCTCCACGAGAACGTAACCCGGATAGAAGATGCGTTCGGCGCTCACGCGCTTTCCGTTCTTCACCTGGTAATATTTCTCGGTCGGGATGAGAACCTGGGAGATCAGGTGTTCATAGTGGAGTGCCTCGATCTCTTTCTCGATATACTCCTTGGCCTTCTTCTCCTTGCCGCCAGCGGTACGGACGACGTACCACTTTTTCGTGCTCTCGCTCATAGGAATGGATGATTACAGTTGATAGATACCCATCATGATGGTCCGGATGACCAAGTCGATCAGCCAGATGATCACCGCGAGGATGAGAGTCGTCACCATAACCAGAATTGCCGAACTCTGCAGCTTGTCCCAGGTGGGCCAGGTCACTTTGGTCGTCAGTTCTTTCCAGGACTCTTTTACGTAAGTTCCTATTTTTGCCATTGTTATTTTGTTGTTGACAGGGGACAGTTGGAAGCGGAAGCCTCTGTCGGTTAATAACACTCCGGTGCGTAACCACCGGATTTGCAGGGGAAGCAGGATTCGAACCCACATCGACGGTTTTGGAGACCGCTGAACTACCCTTGTTCTATTCCCCTGAAAAGGGAGGCCTCCCCGAAGGAAGGCTTCCCGGAAACATCTTTCGAGTA
>JAFZLQ010000092.1 GCA_017551425.1 Bacteroidales bacterium
GGAGAAGAGCTTCAGCTTCTGGCAGTTCGTCAAGATAGTCGCCATAGGGGTGCTGATAGTCGGCGTGCTCGTGTTCCTGTACATCCCGTACCTTCCCAAGCTTGCGGCATATACGGACCTGTTCTTCGTGAACGTGCTTGGCCTGCCGTACAACAGCGGCGCCGCCTTCTTCCTGGCGGCCGTCCTGGCGCTGTGCTTCTGGGGCCTCTTCGTTACACTGCGCAGGGAAAAGGCCTTCCTGAACACCGCCCTGCTGTGCGTCACCATGATCACGATAGGCTTCTCCGTGTTCAGCATAGACATAATACGCTCCAGCGCGAAGACGCCTACCAACGAGTACCAGCCGGACAACGCCTTCACCCTCGTACGCTACCTCAGCCGCGAGCAGTACGGCTCCACGCCTCTCCTTTACGGCCAGTATTATGATGCTCCGTACGACCTCAAGAGCACCAAGTACTGGGCGCCCCTCGGCGGCAAATACAAGAAGGTTGACGGCCCCGTGGACGCAAGATACCACGCCGAGGGCAAGATGCTCTTCCCCCGCATGTGGAGCCCCTCACCGGACGGCCGTAACCAGGATTTCTACCGCGCATATACCCGCGGCCGCGGGAAGAAGATCTCCGGCGCCACAGACCGCAAGCCGTCCATGATGGCCAACCTCTACTATTTCTTCGACTACCAGCTCGGATGGATGTACTGGCGCTATTTCATGTGGAACTTCGTCGGACGGCAGAACGAGATACATTCGCCAACGCCGGGCAACATCTTCCACGGCAACTGGGAGAGCGGCATAGGCTTCATAGACGAAATCCGCCTCGGAGACCAGTCTGAGGCCCCCGCCGTGCTCTCGGGCAACAAGGGCAAGAACCACTACTTCTTCCTGCCGCTCCTGCTGGGTCTGATCGGCCTTTTCTTCCAGTTCGACAAGGACAAGCGCGGCTGCTGGCTGACCTTCCTCATGTTCTTCATGACGGGAATCGCCATCGTGATATACCTCAACCAGCCTCCATACCAGGTGCGTGAAAGGGACTACGCCTACGCCGGATCGTTCTATTTCTTCAGCGTATGGTGCGGAATGGCGGTAGCGTCCCTCTACGTATGGATCAGCGAGGCCCTCAAGTCCCGCGGCGGTGCGCCCCTGGCGGCAGGACTGACGGCGCTGTGCCTTTGCGCCCCCGTCCTCATGGCGGCGCAGAACTGGGACGACCACGACCGCTCCGGCCGCCGCACCGCGGTCGAGCTGGCCCGCAACTATCTGAATTCGGTGGGGCCCGACGGCATCCTCATCACCCACGGAGACAACGACACATTCCCTGTCTGGTACGCACAGGAGGTGGAGAACGTACGTACCGACGTGCGCATCTGCAACACCTCCCTCCTCGGCACCGACTGGCACATAGACCAGATGAAGTGGGCCTGCAACGAGTCGGCCCCCCTGGACCTCTCCATCGGCCCCGAACAGTATCTGTACGGCACCAACGAGTATATCCCGGTGGTGGACACCCGCGGCACCGAGATGTCGATTTCCGACGTCATGCTGCTGTTCCGCCATCCCGACGTGCGTCTGCCGATGTCCAGCGGGCGCAAGGTCGATTACATCGCCTCCCGCAAGATAGTCGTGCCCGTCATCAAGGAGAACGTCCTCGCCTCCGGAATACTGCCGGAGAAGTTTGCGGACATGATCCCGGAGAGCATAGTGCTCACCATCCCCGAGGGCAAGGACTATCTTACCAAGCCGGAGCTGTTCATGCTCGACCTCCTCAGCAACTACAAGTGGGACCGTCCCATCAACATGCTCAACATGGGCGGAGACCTCAATATCGGCATCAAGGATTATCTGATGAACGTGGGCTATTCCTATAAGTTCGTGCCCGTACGCAACAAGATGTCCATGACCGACATGGGCCTGGCAGACACCGACGAGCTCTACCGCCTCATGACGGAAGTCTATTCCTGGGACGCCCTGTCCGCAGATTACTTCATCGACTACCAGAACATCTACACCAATCTCGGGGTGATGTCGCCGCGCAGCGTGTTCCTCTCCGCCGCCAACGCCTTCATCAAGGCAGGGGAGAACGATCGCGCCGAGGAGATGCTCGACCGCTGCTGCGAGGTCACGCGCCGTTATCCCCTGGAGAGCATCCCGCTGGGCATGAACACCAACGATTATCTGGTGATGGCGATTGCCGAGGACTACTACAAGCTCGGCCTCGACGACAAGGCCACCGCGCTGGCGGCCGCCTTCGGCGCCGATCTCCTGGAGACCACCCGTTTCTACCTGGAGTTCTATGAATTCGGCAAGGATGAGTTCGAGACCTGCGGCAGCTACATCTATTATCTGGCAGACATGTTCAAACAGTACGGCCAGGACGAACTGGCCGCCAAGCTTACCGACTCCCTTTCCAAGATGATTGACTGGGCGACCGGTGAAGAGTCTTAAAGAATCGTCAATTTCTTTAAGAATCGTATATTTGTGACGAATGACGGGGCTCCCGTAGCGGCGCATAGAAGGATTTTTCCTTTCTTTGCAAAAACGCACCGCTATGAGAGCTTCATCTTTATCTCCGGGCCTTCGTGCCCTTTTCTTGGTTTTTCATGTTTGTCTCCCGGCATGTGACATGCTGGACCCTCCCCTCAGCATGGGGGGCCCGCGGGAAAGGGAGAGGCTCTCAGACTCGGTGTCCGACGGCAGGAAGGAAAGGCGCAGGGACACCCTTTTGCTCGTGTCTGCGGTTTGCTATCCGGAGGACTACGACTGGCAGCGCGATACGGCCTACGGCAGGGTTCCCTGCTCGGTAAAGCTGTTCAGCGGCAAGAGGGAGGTCCTGTCGGTCCCCGCAGGCCCGGGGACGGGCGTCGGCGCCTCCATCGAC
>JAFZLQ010000093.1 GCA_017551425.1 Bacteroidales bacterium
GTTCTTGATGTAGAAACGGTCCTTTTCTTCGCAGTTGGACACAGAACGAATAAGCATGCGTGTGGGACGGGCCACATTGGGCAGATTGACCAGCCTGACGCCGTTTACATAGTACTTGAAAGCGCGCTTGTTGAAGGAAGCCGCAACGTGCAGCCAGCTGTTTGCCTTAATAAGTGGCTCCACTGAAGATCCTTTTGCTATACCGTCCCTGTAGTCGCCGGAAGGCGTATAAAAGGCATAGTTGAGATCAGGTGTACCACAAAGATCTTTCTCGTCGTTCCACGCTGGGTTGAGTGCCACGAAGACGCAGTAGTCACTGAATTCTTCCGATTGCAGCACAAGGTCGATATGGTCGTTGTTGCTGGAGCCTCCCGTGGCAGGAGACCACACATCGAACTCAACTGTAAACTCTTCCGGCAAGTAGTCCGCCTCTTTCATAAGTGGAGCGATGTCGGTGAACCAGCCAGAGATCTTTATAACCTGCGCCCCGTTCAGGGTGATTATTTCGCATTCCTCTCCTCCAAGGAAATCCCAGAAGTGGGGGAACTCTCCAAGCTTTTCATTTTCAACTGGGTCGTCAAAGAAGATTTCGTCGCCGGGTACGAAGTCGCTCTTGGCGAATGCGGTTTCGACTTCCTGGGCGAATGCGGCCGCTCCTATGAGAAGCATTGCCGCGCTGATGAAGAACTTTTTCATTATGTGTTATATCTTGAGTTTTATCTTGAGCTTTTCCAAAAACCACGCCATTCCGACGCACTGGAGGCCGAACAGCACGCATCCCGCAACTCCGACCCATCCGCGGAACCACTGCGGGATCGTGGGCCCCACGAATACCCAGATGGCAAGGCAGAAATACGGAATCATATAAACGCTGAGCGTTGAGGTTCCGCACGGGCGGAACGGGACGAACCAATGGGTGAGGCCGTGCTTCTCCATCAGCCTGAGGATGGCATATACGGCAACGGACACGGCACTTGAATACAGCACCCAGGGCAGTGTGCCGAGGCCTTTGGAGATTATCCAGCCGCTATGGGCGCCGAAGGCTGCAAGGGCCAGGAGGGCCGATGCTCCGAACGCTGCGGAGAGTTTGACAGCCGTGGCGCGCTCCTGCATGCGGCGTTCCACCAGGGTGGTGAGAAGGCCGCCGAGTGCGAGTATGACGCTGTGTCCGTTGCCCACTTGGAGCGCCGCGGCAAAATCTGCAAGGAAGTTGGGGCCGACCAGCTGGGAACCGTCCCTCATGGGGGCGACGCTGAGGTTGACCAGGCACAGCACCCCCCACAGGACAGGCAGGATCCACTTGCGCTTGGCGCAAAGCAGATATGCCGCTGAGCAGAAGAGGTACATCCAGCCGATCTGTCCGAGGATGCCCCACCAGTGAGCCTGGAAGAGGCCTCCGTCCGGATTGCGATAGGTGAGGGCGAGGAAAGCGAGTATGGCGATGCCGCAGATTCTGAGCGGGCGTGCTATGCGCGACTCACCGGGATAAACGCCCCAGACGAAGAAGAAGGCGATTACCATCAGCAGCCAATAAACTCCGGTGCCGTAGCCCAGGACCGATTGGACTCCGTGCTCCGAGTTGCAGATGAACGCGCCCATCAGCAGCAGAGCCAGGGTGCGGCTCAGGATATGCCGTATGGTGCTGCCGGTGCTGCAGCCTTTTGCGGCGCGTTTGTCCAGCGCAAGGGGGACCGACATGCCCATCGCAAAGAGAAACATAGGGTAAACTATGTCCGAGAGACCCATCCCGTCTTCCATGGTGGCGAAATGCTCGAGCCAGTGGGGGATGTCGATGACTTTCCAGAAGTCGTTGACGATGATCATGAGGAACATCGTGAGACCACGGAACATATCGACGGCCAGGTTTCTCTGCTGCGTTGCGTCCATACCCTCAAATATAGGGATTTTTTGTTAACTTTGTAAGGATGAGACGTATAATTCCGATTCTGGCGGCGCTTCTGGCCATCTCCTGCATGCAAGAGTACGATGTTGTTGTCGTGGGCGGCGGCACGGGCGGCACGGCCGCGGCAATCGAGGCGGCCCGTCTCGGCGCGCGCACGCTTGTGGTTGAAGAAGGATCGTGGCTGGGTGGCATGCTCACCAGCGCCGGCGTGAGCGCCGTCGATGGCAACTACCGCCTCCGGGGAGGCATTTTCGGCGAGTTCTGCGACTCGCTTGCCGCCCGCTACGGCGGGTACGATGCCCTCTTCTCGGGCTGGGTTTCCAAGATCATGTTCAACCCCGCCGTTGGAGCCGCCGTCTTCGCCAATATGGCCTCTGATGCCGGGGTGGAGGTTCGGGTCAATACTGCCGTTTGTAAGATTTCTCCACTGCGCTCAGCTATGCTTCGCTCCGGTCGAAATGACAGAAGCGAAGCCACCTCATTATTGTCATCTCGATTATTGTCATCTCGATTATTGTCATCTCGAGCGGAGGCGAAGCCGGAGTCGAGAGATCTCTGTCGATGGTCGCTGACCCTCTCCGACGGCAGCCGCATACGGGCACGGGTGCTTATAGACGGCACGGAGCTGGGAGACGTCGCGAAGGCAGTCGGCGCGGAGGCGCTGAACGACAGCAGGGCGGTGCAGGATATGACTTACGTGCTGATTGTCAAGGAGTACGATCATGACGTCAGCATCCCCGAACCACCCGGCTACGATATCGAGAACTACCGTCACTGCTGCGACAACCCGCTGGCAAGCAACACCGGAGGCAACGGCCCCAAGGGGCAGCAGCTCTGGAGCCCGGAGATGATGCTCTCCTACGGCCTGCTGCCGGACGGCCACATAATGCTCAACTGGCCGGTGTACGGCAACGACTATTACGTGGAATACCTGGATATGGCGCCGGAAGAGCGTGACGCCGCAGTTCAGCAGGCCAAAGACCGTGCTCTCGGCTACCTGTACTTCATCCAGAAGGAACTCGGATACGGCAATATCGGCATTGCGGACGACGTATTCTTGTCAGCCGACGGATTGCCTTTCTACCCGTACTATCGTGAGGCCCGCCGCATTGCAGGCACGGACACTATGACCGTCGATGCCGCACGCAACCCCTACGACTACGACCTGTACACACGTGCCGTTGCGGTAGGGGACTATCCTGTGGATCACCATCACGTCCAGAACCCCCGGTGGGAGGAACTCTCGCACCTGTGGTTCGGCCGGATTCCGTCCTTCAGCGTGCCCCTCGGAGTTGTCATTCCCGTTGATACAGAGGACTTTCTGGTGGCAGACAAGGCAATCTCGGTTTCGTGGGAAATGAACGGAGGTACGCGCCTGCAGCCGGTTATCCTCGGCATCGGCCAGGCCGCCGGCGCCCTTGCGGCCATAGCCGTCCGGCGCGGAGTGCATCCGCGGGACGTCCCTGTCCGCGACGTGCAGGAAGTCCTTCTGGACCACGGCTGCTACCTTCTCCCGTTCCTGGACCTCAAGCCCTCCGATCCCGGCTTCCGGCAATTGCAAACGGCCGGCATCGAGGGCATAGCCCGCGGCACCGGCCGTTCTGTAGGATGGTCCAACGAGACCTGGGTGAATCTTCCCGATTAATCCTCAGTAAATACAAGCGTGGCAGCAAGTGGCCTTGAACAAGCCGGTTGCTGCCACGCAAGCTGACAGGTTAACTAGTTGACAGTCAGGACGAATTTGGCGAGTGTGCTCATGCCTGAATGTGCGACGTAGAGCTCAAGGCCGTCAGACGTGGGATTCAGCAGCACGTCTGCGCTGCTGGCGCCGTTAAAGCCGTTCTCGGCAATAATATATTCCTCCGGAGCGATGGTAAGCAGGGTCTCGGGTGCCTTGGGATTGGTTACGTCCAGGATATAGACGGTGGCATTGCTGGAGTAGCCGAAGTGGAAGCCTTGGGTGTAGGCCGCTATCTTCCTTCCATTGTAGTCCACTACGTCGATATTGTTCTGGTTCTCGTTGCCGCCGTTTCCGCCTTCGCTCGCAAGGGTCCAGGGCTCGTAACTGTCACCCATCGCCCATGCGGGATTGTAGCAGTCGAGACGGAAATACAGGGATTCTGCGCCGTCATAGCCGCGGTAGAGGAGACCGTCGTGGAGATCGTCGCCAAGGGTGATTGCGGCCGCGTATGAAGGTGCACCGATCAGATTGGGACCGGCCGTTGCGCCGCTGTTCTGGATTCCGTAATAGTTTGCGACGGCGTCGAAGTTGGCTATATCATAGCCGAACCAGTAGGAAGCACCGCCGGCTATACCGACGATAGAGCCCTTGGTGGCAAGGTCGCCGCGTGCGCGGAAGCCGCCGAGCGTACCGTAGAGGCCGTTGGGGAGAAGTATCTCGGTAGGTGCGTCGTTGATGTTGGAATAGCAATAAACCTTGAAATCGAGGCCGTCGAGAAGGACGTAGGTATTCCAGTCCATAGGGGCATCGACGTCGTCCACGACAATCACGTGGCCCGCATCGTCGTTGCAGATGGAAACCGGATTGACTCCGCTCATGGTGATGGCCTTCCAGTATGTGCCGTCGGCGGGGCTGATGGCATGTACGCTCACGCCGTCGGAGAGGAGGAGGGCATCGCCGCCGTCGGTCTTGTATGCGAGACGGTTATAACCTGCAACTATTGCTGAATTGAAGGTGTTGGCCCACTGTAGGGTGGCTACTGCACCGGTGGCGACTTTGCCTTCCTGATGGAACTGGCCGAGTCCTCCGAAGTTGCCGTCGGGAACGCCGTCTATCGAGCACTCGGCATACAGGTACTGGTCGCGGGCGAAGTAGGTGTCGTTCTCGTCGATTACGAGGTGGATTTCGCTCTTGTCCACGTCAAAGCTGAGGTGGGCCCAGCCGACATCCCAGCTGTCAACCATAGCAGCCTGGTCGTTGTCCCATACGGAGAAGTAAACGCGCCAGTCGATGTTGGTCTCTACGGGAATCACGATATCTGCGCCTTCCCTGGGGATGTCTGTGGGTATTCCGTCATAGAAGCTCCACTGCAGGCCGGCCCAGTCGCCGGTGTAGTCGAAGTAAGGGCAGAAAGTCTTCTGGTGGATGGCAACCACGGACTTGAGTTCGCCTGCCTTCACGGTGATGTTGGCGGTGCGTACGATGTGGTTGTCGCTCCAGTCGTCAAAGTACTCCTCGGTGTACTCATGGGTTTCTTTTACCTTGAGTACCAGCTTGTTGTCCACCATGCCCTTGGTCTTTACCACGCTGACCCAATCTACGGCCTCGGGGATGACCACCTCGTAATCGACATTGGCGGAGACGGTGACTTCGACGTCGCCGCCTTCAGCGCTGACGGTGTATTCGGTCACGCCGATGTTGAGGGCGTTCAGCTGGCCCTGGGTAATCTCAACCGTCTTTGAAAGCCCTGCGGTTTTTACGGTGACGGTAGCGGTACGGGCATCTGTGTTCTCGTTCTTGGGAACGGAAGCCTTGACTGTGAAGTCGGTTCCTCCTTCAACGCCCTCTCCGCTGGTGGGGGAAAGGGTTACCCAACTTTCAGAGGCCTCCGCGGTCCAAGCTGTGTTGGTCGTGAAGGCGATGGAGACCAGTCCTCCCTCGGTATCGACAGTCGCTGCGGGCTCCGATTTGAGGTCCAGGAATTCAGGCTCGGGCTGCTTGCAGGAGAATGCTGCAACGGCGAGCGCAATGAATGCAAATAATTTAAGGTACTTCATAATTAATTGGATGATAATTGGTTATAGTGTTTCTAGATAAGCATCTATTCCTTGCTTGAAGGCGTTCCAGTAGTCGAACATCCGTATATGGCAGAGATCGAAGACGAACAATCCGTCCGAGTTTTCAAGCATCGTGGCAACGATATCGGGGATGAGGGCCTCCTGGTGGCCGGCCTCGAATCCGCTTCCGTTGCCGACGTCCGGGCCTGCCGCGAACGGTACCGCCCCGCAGAGCCGCTTGGCTCCGAGTTTGGCAAAACCCTCCATGGTCCATTCGCCGTTGCCGTGAATGCCGCCTGTGCCGGCGTATGCGCCGAGGAAGATGAAGTCGAGATGGTCTGCGAATCCTGTCTTCTGGTAGGCGTCCGAGGCCCACTTGTATGTGGATTCGTTTTTCTTAAGGTCGTAGTCGGGGCTTGTCCAGTTGACTCCGCTGCGGTAGTATTCGCTGAACCATGCGCCCACGTAAACTCCGAAGCGTACTCCGGGCGCCACCGAATGCACTTTTTCCGAAGCCTTGACTATGAAATCGTGAATAGTGCGGCATCGCCAGGTGAGCCAGTACCTCTGCAGGGCATTGGGGGCGGTGGCGTATGTCTGCCCCTGCGGCATCACAGGCCAGGATGAGGGAGCGTCTCCAAGATACTCGGAGAACGAGGCCAATGCAGCATCGGTATAGCCGGCGTCGAGGTTGTAGTCGTCGTAACGGCAGCGGTCGAGCACGATTCCGTCAAGCCCTTCGTAAGCCGCGAGTTCGCCAAGTAGCCCCAGCAGGAAGGTTTGGACGTCGGGATTGGCCGGATCGAGGAAACGGGGGCCGGTATCCGGGTCGTCGAGAGAATTGGTGAGACCGCCGGGAAGGTTGTCCACGGCGCACCAGCTTCTGCGGGAGGGGATATCGTAAACCATGCCGACGTCGCCTATGGAGGCGTGGTAACCTCCTACCATAGTGTTGATTGCGGCGTTAACGCGAAGTCCTGCGAGGTGGCCTTCCGCTATGAATGTGCCGAGGTAATCGAAATCTGCCGTCCGTTCAACCCAGCGGTAGCGCCCGTTGATCCAGGCGGCCGTCTTCCTGCATGCCGGCGCCAGTTCTGAGGCGAACAGCACGTCGCCGCTGGTGGGGCGCACATCGAGGATGATGTCTGTGAACCCCATCTCGGCGATGCGCTTGCAGTCGGCTGCTATGTACGCGGCGTCATTGGCGTAGTACTGGAAGTTCGCTGCTGCATCGACCCAGATATAGCGCGGCTTGCCCTTGATGTCGGGAAGGAGCGGGTCGCCGCCTTCTTCCGGCAGTTTTTCGCGCCATGAATCACGCCATTTGTACTCCTCTTCATTGGCCTCCTGGCAGGAAGCCATGACGAGACAGCACATCAGCGCAGCTATGATGGTTCTTGCCGTCATTTATGATTGAGTATGACTACCACCGACGCGACGGGCCTCTGGGCACCGTCGGAGGGCTTGATGGTTTCTGTTCCGTTGACCAGCATGCAGCTGGAGCCGCCTCCGTCGAGGTTGAGGGCGTGTACGCATCCAAGGGATTTGAGCACTTCGGCCTCTTCGGCGAAGGTCATGCCCTGCACGCCTTCTGTCATGCCGCGGCCTTCGCAGACGAAGAGTATAAGCAGGCCGTCTTCGGTTACGCCTATTGCCGTGCGGGGATGCCTTTCCTCGGGCATCTTGTCGTCGGCGCCGTCGCCGTAGAGAAGCTCTGCCTCCCAGGAGTTGACCGTCCTGCCGTCTTTGATCAGTACTGGACCGCCGCCTATGGCCGTCTGGGGCGAGAAATCGCGGGCCTGTGCGGGGAAGGTGGCGCCGGGTGCCTGCAGAGGGTCTTTTGACCAGGAGTTGGGTGCCGGCTCGTCATAGAGATAATGGGCTGCGCCGCCGGTCCAGTATGTCCATCCGCATTCGGGCGAGGCCCCTGCGTCCTGGTAAAACACTCCGCGGGTGGGATAATACATCGTTTCCCAGTCCAGGGAAGCGTAGTTGATGTTGACCCCGTAGAAGCGCCCGCGGCTTACGGCGACGCTTGCGTTATAGCGTTTGCCGCCCTCGGCGAAGAAGTATCCTCCGTTCACCACAACCGGCGCGGCCGTGGATTCGTAGAATGCGGAAGGGGTCTTGAGATCTTCGGTCGTGCCCTTTATCGCAGGGTCGTCAATCGCGGCGACGTCCCAGCTGACTTCCCGCAGGGGGGCTACCGCAATGTATGCTACAGTCTTGTTTCCGTTGATTACCGACGGGCTTCGGTAGATGTTTGCGGAACCGGTTCCGGAATACGATGCTGTGACATTGGTCCATCCCAGGGACACTATGCCGGGGCAGGGCTCTTCCTGGGGATCTATGACGGCGGGCTCTTTCTCCGGCCAGCGCCATTCGGGATAGTCCGACGACGGGGTGCCGGAGCATCCGGCAGCAAGCAGCAACAGCGGTATGAGCAGCGTCAGTCTCATTTCTTTATGCAGTCAAGGCTCCATCCGCCTATCATCTGGGCGTAATGGTCGTAGTAATACACATATAACATGTAACCGTCGGCGGAAGGTGCGAGGATGACGTCGCCGCAGGCTCCGTTGCCGTCATGACCGCCCGTATTGTACTGCTGGTCATACATATACGGCTGCGAGAACACAAGCGAAGGGCTGTTCCAGATGTTGTCTCCCTGAAGGCCGGTGGTTATGTCGTACATATACAGCTGGGGCCCGGGCCACCATTTGGGGAAGTGGTTGCTCACGAAGAGCACCAGATACCGGGCGTTGTTGAAGCACTTGCTGTCCAGGTTGTTGGGGGATGTGTTGCTGTCCACATACGTGCCGCCTCCCTGTACGTCGTCCGAGCCGTCGCCGTAGCCGTTGAGCTTCTTACCTACGCTGAGGTCGGGCTTGAACCAGGTGAGCGCGTTCTCGGAGTAAACGCAGCTGAACCAGCCTTCTTCATTGTTGGGGTTGGCGGCGGGTACGCAGGTGCTGCCCCAGGGGCCTGACCCCCATGCGAAGCCGGTTGAAAGAAGGTCTTTCACTTCGCTCGAGACTACCTGGCCGCCCGCAACGTGGATGGAAAGGAAGCGGCTGCTGGTGGTCACGCCTGCGAGGCCGGGGAAGGTCACGGAGATGGATGCCTCGCCGTCCACGTTGCCTATCACCTTCATCTCGAGGCCGAGCTGGAGGTCCTGGTCGTTCTCCCAGGTGTAGAAGAGTTCGGGGGCCTGGTCGACGGCGGAAGTCTTCCAGATGTTGAAGGTCCCGCCTGGTTCCGCCAGGTTGCAGATGAGCAGGTGGTCGTTTTCGTCCGAGGCAATGGCGCCGGTGGGAACAGCGCTGCCAATCTTGATCTCACCGCCGTATGTGGCCACTATCTTGTTGTAGTACCTGGGAGCAGATCCGTTGCCTAAGTTTACTATCAGCCAGGAATCCAGCACGCCCATGGATACGTTGACGTCTTCCTTGTATCCGGGGAGACCCAAGCCCGTGGAGGGATCCATGTTGAACAGCTTCTCGGCGCTGGTGGTTGCCAGGCCATAGTCTATCTTCTGAGGTACGTTCTTGATTACCAGATAGTCAGCGGTGGTCTTGCCGTCGTCGGCAGTAACGGTGAAGGTGAAGCCGTCGTTGTAGTTGTGGGGTTCTGCGGGGTCTGGCGAGATGGTGGCGTGGGCGGACAGCGTGACTGTAGCCTCGGCAACCGAAAGGTCGTTTGCGGTGACCAGGGAGATGTTGCGTGTGCCCTTGTCGATGATGCCGTTGAGCGTAGGACGCTTGACCATGAACGAGATTATCTCGCATTTGGACGATTTGACACGCTCTCCGGTGATTACTATGTCACGCGACGCCCCGGTGGCGTCTGTATAGGTGAAATGATTCTCCTCCGTGAGGTCGAGTACCGTAAGGGGCGGGTCGATCTTGCAGTTTGCCTCCAGAGAGGCGCGAACGCGCACCTTGATGAGGTACGGAGTGGTTATGTCGTCTGAATTCTCGGGGAAGTACCAGGGAATGGGGATGACGTAGCGTGTGGCCTGGGGGTCGTTTATTTCCAGACGGCCGAGTTCCTGGCCCTCATAGGGGCCGTTTGCGAAGTACGCCACCAGCGACGTGATACCCTGGCGGTCTGCCGTGGGCAGCACGTATTCCGGCTGGCAGCCGGCTGCAAGTATTATAGCGGCGACAGTGATGTATATAGCCTTTTTCATACTAGTTCCATTCTGGGTACTGGTTCACGAGTGAGTTGGAATTGAGCTCGCTGTCGGGGATGGGGAAGCGGCTTAGCATCTTCTGGGGGAAGTTGCGGTCGCGGTCATCCACGGAGACATAAGTATAGAGGTACTGGCCGTCAACTGCGGTGGGCTCTATCCTGAGACCGTGGACCTGGTAGTTGTTGAGGCCTTCGGGCCAGTCCTTAACGGCATCGCCCCAGCGGCGGAGGTCCCAGTACCAGCAGCCTTCGTAGGCGAGCTCGATGCGGCGTTCCTGGCGTATGGCCTGCCACAGGTCGTCGCCGCTCTTGTTGCCGTAGGGGAGGCCGGCGCGGGCGCGGATGGCCTTCACGGCTGCGTTGGCCCCGTCCGGATCGCCGTTGTTGTAGCAGGCTTCGGCCTTGTTGAGGAGAACCTCGCCGTAACGGAGGATGACGAAGTGCTGGGTGCTCTGGCTGCGGACCGCGAGGTCGTGGGATTCATCCACGAACTTGCGCAGGTAGTAACCGGTGGTGGTGCGGCCCTGGGGCTGCGGCTCCTTGTTCCACTGGCACCAGCCGTCAGTTCCTCCTACCCACGGCTCTATCCTGCGCTCCTTCCATACGGCCTTGTTGTAGAGCACTGTGGCCTGGAAACGGGGTTCGAGCTTGTCGTAAGGGGGATCGACCGTAGTGCTGGAATGCCAGGGGCTCCAGTCGGGGAAGCCGCCTGTGGCGAGTTCGTAACTCTCCACCATTTCCTGGGTGGGAGTGCCGTAGCCGCCGCCCTGCTGGCCGACGAGCTTGTAGTCGCCGCCGGGAGCGTAGTAATAGTCGAATTCGTGGGTGAGACCGTCCGAGTAGGAGAAGCTGTACTGGAGTATGGTCTCCTTGTTGCCGGCCTGGACAGTCTTGACGAAGGCGTCGGCGTACGAGGGCTCGAGCGAGTAGCCGAGAAGTTCCAGGGCGTCGGCCGCCTCGATAACCTTGCTCCAGCGTCCTGCGTACAGCATTGCGCGGGTGGTCAGTGCGAGGGCTACGCCTCTGTCCAGCCTGCCGCCTGCCGCTGCCTTCTCAGGCAGGTTGACGGCAGCGAAGTCAAGGTCGGCCTGAATGAAGTCCCAGCCCTGTTCTTCTGTCGAGAGTGCCTTGTCAACGGCAATCTGGGTGAGGTCTTCGTCGTAGATTATCACATCTTTGTAGCGCTTCACAAGCTCGAAGTAGAGCCATCCGCGCATAACGCGGAGTTCCGCCTCCAGCCTGGTGCGGTCCGCCTCGGGAAGGACGGCGCCTATGCTGCGGAGGTTGCTGATGGCCTCGTTGGTGCGGCGAATGGCGTCGTAAAGCGTGCCCCAGCAGCCCAGATAGACATCTACGAAACTGTTGGTGAGGTTGGTGCCTCCATAGGCTACCTGGCTGGGAATCAGGCAGTAGGCGAAGTTGACGTAGGATCCGTACTTGAATTCGTCCGTGAATGCCTCGGTCATTCCCACGGCGCTGGGCCAGTAGGCGAAGATGTCGTAGGCGTAGGAGTAAATGCTGTTGACGGCGTATTCGGCGGTCTCCGTGGTGCTCCACATAACCTTGTCCGATATGCTGTCGCGGGGAGTCATATCGAGGAAGTCGTTGCAGGCCGTGGCGGCGAGTGCAAGCAGGCAAAGGGTAAGCAGTATCTTTTTCATAGCCTTGTGCGTTAGAAAGTGAGTGTGATACCGCCCATGACGTTGCGCTGCTGGGGGTAATAGCCGTTGTTGACTCCGGGAGATTCAGGGTCTATGCCTTCCGGGAGGCCGTCGATAGTGAAGAGGTTGTTGCCCTCTATGAAGATGCGCAGGGCTTCCACGCTCCAGCGGCGGGTGAAGCTCTGCGGCAGAGTGTAGCCTATCTGTGCCGTCTTGAGGCGCACGTAAGTGCCGTCCCTCCACCAGAAACTGGAGCTCAGGCCGTTGTCGCCTCCGTGGCCGGTGGTGCTGAGGGTGAGGCGGGGGAACGTGCCGTTCGGATTGTCCAGGCTGTAGGCGTTTTCGATGAGGAAGAGAGGGGAGTTGCCGCCTTCCTTGAAAGTCTGGGTCCAGATGGTGTTGTCGTCGTTCTCGTTGAAGTATGTGCCGGTCATGGAAACCTGGAACAGGGCGCCGCCGGTGAACTGCAGGTTGGCGTCGAAGCCGTTCCATCCCATGTTCAGGTTGAGGCCGTAGGTGAGCTCGGGGCGGTTGGATTTGCCGAATATGCCACGGTCCTGCCAGTCTATCTGGCCGTCGCCGTTGAGATCGACGTACCTGATGTCGCCAATGCAGGGGCGTGTGCCGTACCAGGCCGAGTTGTCTATATCTTCTTCGCTCATGTACAGTCCGTCGGCCAGCCAGCCCCAATGCGAGCCGTAGGTGGTGCCTGTGACCTTCTGCCATTCGGGCACGTTGGGCTCGTCGTTGTACTTCAGCCAGCGGGTCTTGGACCAGGTCAGCGTTCCGGCCACCTCATAATAGAAAGGCTTGGTGCCGAGCTGGAAGCTGTTGCGGTGGTTGACCAGCACGTCTATGCCCTTGCTGTCTATGGAGTTGCCGTTGACGTAGGTGGGATAATAGCCGCCCATCGAGGACGGGTGGCCTCCGCCGTTCCAGGAAAGGATGTCGTAGGTGTAGTTGTAGAAAGCGTCCACCTCCATGCCCAGCAGGCCGTTCCAGAGGGAGAGGTCGTAACCGACGTTCCAGCTGAGGGTCTTTTCCCAGGTGAGGTCTTTATTGGGGATGCCGGATGTGTAATAGGAGGGGACTGCCGCGCCTCCGGGATACACTATCTTTGTGCCGGCGGCGTATTTGCTCAGGAACATGTAGGGGCTCACGCCGTCGTTGCCCAGAAGGCCCACGCTGGCGCGCAGCTTGAGGTTGTCGAGCGCGGAGACGCCCTGCATGAAGGATTCCTTGGAGATTACCCAGCCAAGGGACGCCGACGGGAAGAAGCCCCAGCGGGTGCTGGTCATTCCGGCAAATTTGTAGGAACCGTCATAGCGTCCGGTGAACTCGGCGAGGTATTTCTCGTCGTAATTGTAACGGATCCTGCCTACATAGCCGGCGCTGCGGGAGGCGTTGCTGGAACCGGAAACGGGGCTTGCGGTGGGAGTGCCGTTGCCGAGCTCGGCGAGCTGGGCGAAAGGCAGGTTCTTTACGTATGCGGAGAGGTTGTTGGTCTGGAAGTCGCGCAGCTCGGCGAGCAGCAGGGCCTCCACATTGTGCTTGCCGAACGTGCCGGCGTAGTTGAGGCCGGCCTGGCCGGTGATAGTCTGCTGGTACCATGTCCCTTCTCCGTCCTTGATGCCGTCGGAGGCTCCGTTTACGTCAACCATGGGGTTTGACCAGCCCCAGGTGCCGTCTTCGCTGCGGGTGCGGACGACGGTATAATAAGGGGTGTCCACGTTCTTGTTGTAGGAATCCAGGTAATCGTAGGATCCGCTGACCTTTGCCTGAAGGCCCTTTACCCAGGGGATCTCCCAGGTAAGGGATCCGTTGATGATTCCGTTGAAGCTCTTCGTGGTCTTTGTGCCGGATTCGTAAAGCGCGGCAAGGGGGCTGTTGGGGAACGCCTGGTTGTTGGCTATGGCGCCGGTGTACCAGTTGTCCCACTTCTCCGGCAGGTAAGGGTGCATGCCGATAACCTGGTGGGCGATAGAGAACCAGCCGACTTCGTAGCCGTTGTCTCCGTCGGAACCTCCGGAAAGGAAGCGGGGCGTCTCCCTGCGCCCTATCACGCTGCTCAGGCCGGCGTTGAATACCAGGTGCTTGGCGATGCGGGATTCGATGTTAGCCCTGAAGTTGTAGCGGCGGTAGTCGTAGCCCTCGATGTTTCCCTGCTGGCCGAGGTAGCCTGCGGAAACGAAGTAGCGGGTGTTGTCGCTGCCTCCCTGTACGGTAATATTGTGCTTCTGGGTAATGCCAGTTCCGAAGACCCTGGAGATATAATCCACGTTGTCCCAACCGTCTGACGGGTCTCCGTTGAGCATGGCCTTGACGTTGGATTCCGTGAAGTACGGCACGTATTCGTCTTCGGACGCTATTGCTCCGCTTGCCAGCTGGTCCATCATCTGCGCCAGGTTGTAATAGTATGCGAACTGCGGGCCGTTCATGAATCGGGGGAAGTTGGCGTTCATGCTGGCGCCCACGGAGCCGTTGTAGGTTATGCGGGTGTCTCCCTTGTCGCCTTTGCGGGTGGTGATGATGATGACGCCTCCGGCCGCCTGCAGGCCGTAAACCGCCGCGGATGCGCCGTCTTTCAGGACGGAAACGGATTCTATGTCGGCAGGGTCTATGTCGTTGATGTTATCAACCGGGAATCCGTCCACCACGTATGCTACGCCATAAACCGAACCGCGGATGCGGAGGGATGCCTGGTCGAGGCCCGGCTCGCCGGATTCCTGCACGGAGGAAATGCCGGAAAGCTTGCCTGCGAGCACCTGTGATACGTTGGTGGCGGGAGCCTTGAGGAGTTCGTCGCCCTTTATGGCCGATACCGCTGCGGTGAGAGTCTCTTTCTTGGCGGTGCCGTAGCCGACCACGATGACGTCTTCCAGGAAGAGGGCGTCTTCCTGCATCGTTACGTCAATGCCGGAACGGCCGTCGAAGGTACGCTCCTGCGTGGCCAGGCCGAGGCAGGAGAACTCTATCACGTCTCCACGGCGGGCCTGCAGGGAATATGTGCCGTCTGCGCCTGTCATAGTGCCGTTGGACGTTCCTTTCACAAGGACCGTGACTCCGGCGAGGGGCGCTCCCGACTGGTCCGTGACCCGGCCCGACAGCAGGGCCTGGGCCAGAGCCGCAGGGCAGGCGAGCAGCGCCAGCAGAAGGCACACGAGGATTCTTTTAATTGGCATATAATAGTGTTGGTTAGTGTTTCGGTGCATTTCGCTCTTACAAAAATAAGAAAAATTATGTTACATTTGCAGGGATTACGCAAAGAATATGGAAAGTCGACGTTCATTTCTTAAGAAGGGCGCCCTGGCCGCTGCCGCCGCCCCCCTTGTGGCCGCTGGCTGCAAGCCTTCCGCATCGGACAAATACGGCATAGACCTTGACCCTTCGGTGGAATCGACGCTGATAGTGGAAAGGGCGAACGCCCTGCCCATCACCGGCACTTTCCTGGATGAAATCTCCCACGACATTCCCCATCAGAACTGGGGCGAGAAGGAGTGGGACCGCGATTTCCGCTACATGAAGGCCATGGGCATAGACACCGTAATCGACATCCGCTGTGGCTACCGCAAGTTCATCACATATCCGTCTCCATATCTTCTGAAAAAAGGCTGCTACATGCCTTCCGTGGACCTGATAGACATGTTCTGCCGCCTCGCGCAGAAGTACGACATGAAGTTCATGCTCGGCCTGTACGATTCCGGCAAATACTGGGATACGGGGGACATGAGCTATGAGGTGGAGGCCAACCGCTTTGTCATCGACGAAATCTGGGAACGCTACGGCAGCAAGTACAGGAGTTTTGCCGGATGGTACATCTCCGGCGAGATTTCCCGCGCCACCCGCGGCGCCATAGAGAGCTTCCGCACTATGGGCCGCCAGTGCAAGGAGGTTTCCGGAGGCATGCCCACGTTCATATCGCCCTGGATAGACGGGAAGAAGGCCGTGGATGCCGCTGGAGGCAACCTCACCAAGGAGCAGGCGGTGGGCATCGAGCAGCACGAGAGGGAGTGGAACGAGATATTCGACGGCATCCATGAGTACGTCGACGCCTGCGCCTTCCAGGACGGACACATCGATTACGACGAACTGGACGCATTCTTCAGCGTGAACAAGAAGCTGGCGGACCGCTACGGCATGCAGTGCTGGACCAACGCCGAGAGTTTCGACCGCGACATGCCCATCCGCTTCTTCCCCATCAAGTTCGACAAGCTCCGTCTCAAGCTCGAGGCTGCTAAACGCTGCGGCTACGACAAGGCCATCACCTTTGAATTCAGCCACTTCATGAGCCCGCAGTCGGCCTACATCCAGGCAGGACACCTGTACGACCGTTACCGCGAATACTTCGGAATCTAATCATCAATCATTCATATGCCAGTAAAATTCTACCAGAGCGAGAACCAGGTGCCTCTTGAAATGCACAAGGTCCGCGTAGTCCAGAAGCTCACCCTTCTCCCCGTCGAAGAGCGCCTCAAATGCATCCAGGCCGCAGGAAACAACACATTCCTCCTTCAGAACAAAGACATCTACCTCGATATGATCACCGACTCCGGCGTGAACGGCATGTCCGACCGCCAGGTGGCCGCCATGTCAATAGCCGACGACTCCTACGCCGGGTCCGAGACCTTCAACAGGGTCAAGGCTGCCGTCAAGGAGGTCTTCGGCACCGATTACGTGCTGCCCGCACACCAGGGCCGCGCCGCGGAGAACATCCTCGCAGAGGCATATGTCAAACCGGGAATGTACACCCTCATGAACTTCCATTTCACCACCACCAAGGCCCACATCACACGCCTCGGCGGCCAGGTGATCGAGCTGGTGGACAAGAAGGGCCTCATCCCCAAGACCGACGATCCTTTCAAGGGCGATTTCGACCTCAAGCTCCTTCGCAAGACCATCAAGGACCTCGGGCCGGACAAAGTGGCATTCGTGCGCGTGGAGGCCGGCACCAACCTCATCGGCGGCCAGCCCGTGTCGCTCGAGAACATGCTCGCCGTTACCGATATCTGCCATGAGTTCGGCGTCAAGAGCGTGCTCGACGCATCCCTGCTGCAGGACAACGTGTATTTCATGAAGATGCGCGAGCCCCGCTGCAAATTCATGACCACCAAGGAGATATATCATATCCTCGCAGACCGCTTCGACATTATCTACTTCTCCGCCCGCAAGCTCGGCTTCTCCCGCGGCGGCATCATCACCGCACATGACAAGAAGTTCACGGATGAGATGATGGAGTTCGTGCCCCTGTACGAGGGCTTCCTCACCTACGGCGGCATGGAGGTGCGTTCCATGGAGGCCATGGCGGTTGGTCTGCTTGAGTCGCTGGACATGGAATATATCAGCCAGGGTCCTGAGTTCATAGCATATCTGGTGGATGAACTGGACAGGTACGGCGTGCCCGTGATCAAGCCTGCAGGCGGTCTGGGAGCGCATCTGAACTGTTCCGAGATAGTGCCCGACATCCCTCATAACCAGTATCCCGCAGCGGCCGTGGGAGCCGCACTTTACATCGCCGGCGGTATCCGCGGTATGGAGCGCGGTACGGTGAGCGAGCAGCGCGAGCCCGACGGCACCGAGCGTTACGCCGAGCTTGAGCTCCAGCGTCTCGCGATGCCCCGCCGCGTGTTCACCCTCAGCCAGGTCAAGTACTGCGCAGACCGCGTCAAGTGGCTGTACGACAACCGCAATCTCATCGGCGGTCTCGAGTGGGTGGAGGAGCCCAAGGTGCTCCGCTTCTTCTTCGGCCGCATGAAGGAAATCGGCTACTGGCAGGAAGACCTCGCCAAGAAGTTCCGCGCCGACTTCGGAGATTCGCTGTAGGGGCGCCTGAAGTCCTGATGCAGGTCCGAAAAAAGTTGGGGGACCGGCGCCTCAATATAGCAATCTACGCCTTTCAGTGGCGCAGGTACCGGTAGAAAAAACGGACCTGCGCCATTAATTGTTCGTGAAGACGATGAGAGGGGTGTTTCGTTGTCTTAACGTGGGACAAAGAAAGGGGCTATTCGCCGGGCGGGTAGAAAATGACCGGGAGGGTGTAGGTCATGCGGATGGGTTTGCCGTTTAGGATGGCGGGCTTCCACTTGGGGGAACTGCTGACCACGCGAACTGCCTCGTCGTTGAGGGCTTTATTGACGCCTTGTTCCACCTGGACCTCCTGCACGCCACCGTTGGTCCCGATTACGAATTTGACTTTTACGGTGCCGCTGGCGCTTCCCGCATCTTTAGGATAGCGGATCTTGGCGGCTACCCATTTGCTGAATTCCACCTTTGCCTCGGCCCCGGCCTTCCCCTTGAAGGTGGGCTCGCGGTCGAATACTATGGGAGCGTCGTGGTCGGGACCGTTGGATTTGGAGACCAGGCGGGCGGAGGTCATCTCGATGGTGGTGTTGTAAACCTGCCTGCGGCCGCACAGGGTGAGGGTGTCGCCCTGCTTGATGTCCATCTGGCGGAAGCCCCAGCCGGGATGGGCCGGGTCTATGATGCCGTAGATAAAGAGCTCCCCGGTGTCGTCTTTTATGTAGAAATTGCCTCCCGAACTGCTGCGTATTCCGGACACCACGCCGCTTACACGGCAGAGGGTAGTATCCGTAGAGGACATCTTCAGGAAATCCTTGATGGCGATAGGGATGCCGTCCGGATTCTGCCCGGACAAGGGCAAAGAGGCCGCCAGGGCCAGCAGGAGGAGTATTCGTTTGTTCATAGAGGCAAAAGTACTAAAAAATGTTTATCTTTGCACCCGGAATTGAGGTATGGTGTAATGGTAGCACTACAGATTTTGGTTCTGTCTGCCCAGGTTCGAATCCTGGTACCTCAACTGAAAAGCAGCCTTTGAAGGCTGCTTTTCAGTTGAGGTACCGATTATCCACTGAGGGGCGGACCCCTCAGACTCCCCCTGCGGGCTCAGTTATTAAAGGCAAAGCAGCCCCGCAAGGCTGCTTTGCTGTTGAGGTACCGCCGCTTGGAGAAATCCCGGCGATGGGCTATTCAACTACGCAGAACCCCGTAAATGAATCACCATCCGCAACCGTGTACAGGGTGTTGCCATTCTTGTAGATGGTACCAGTCGCTACCAGATAAAAATCGCCGGAAGAAGACACTTCAATGGGATTCTTTATCTCACGAGTATTTTGGCCGCCTATATCCAGCGTCCTGATAATTTTTCCGTCACACCGCTCAACGCAGTAATGATGATTGCCGCTTTCATACTGGACCGCTGTATAAACATGTCCGCCCGAAGCACGGAGTGCAAGAGGAGACTGAGCCATGTCTTCACCCATCGCCGTTTCGAATACGGATTCCTCTTTATCGTTCTTGTATAATATGGCTTCAGAATTCGCGTCGTTGGACAGGATGAATACATCTCCTTCTTCGGAGATGTCAACTACCGGCAAAAACTCCCCGACCCAGTACACTTTTTTCAGCATGGTCGGAGTGCAACTGCCGTCAGAAGCATATTTTAAATGCGCCAGGTATCCATCACCGAATGAATCGGTAACACTTGCCACCACATGCACATCTCCATTCGGCGCCGAGGCGCAATGGATATTGTAAATTTTGTCGAAGTTTCCGGAGATGTCCATTGTCGTGTTTGTCCCGTCCGGATTGACTTTGACGATGTAATAACTGAAGGAGATATCGCTTCTTTTATAGACAATGGCCGCCGTACCGTGACAGCAAGACATGTAAATAAACGAGTCTCGCTCATTCTTTCTGTTCACCTTATGGAGAGGCTTGCGATTCTTGCAAAGATAA
>JAFZLQ010000094.1 GCA_017551425.1 Bacteroidales bacterium
ACTCGCAGAAAAGGCGGCGGAAAGCAGCAGCGACAGGATTATGCGGATTGTGTGTTTCACAAATTTGTGTTAATTTTGCAAGATTAGTTTATTACTCTTCGCAAAGATAGAAAAAAATTGCATTTGAGGAAAATCGAATATCTCATAGCCCTGATGCTTCTCGCCTGCCTTGGCCTGACCGAGGCCCGGGCGCAGCGTCCGCGTCGTGGCCAGAATACCGATTTTTCATCGCAAATAGCTGTAAAAAAGGTAGTTGAGCCCGACTCCATCCAGCTCGCCCGCCTCGATTCCCTGCACAGGGCCGACTCCCTGTTCAGGGCTGACTCCCTGACGCTGATGGAGCAGACCTCCCTCAACCAGCCGGCCTTTTCAACCGCCAGGGACTCGGTCGTCGAAGTCTTTTCCGACGGCAAGCAGCTCATCTACTACTATGGAGACGTAAGCGTAAAATACGGGGACATGTCGCTCACCGCAGAGCGGATGGAATACGACATGAGCACCGGCACCGTGCACGCCTTCGGCGTCCTGGACACCCTGACTGGCGAATGGAAAGGCCAGCCCGAAATGAAACAGGGCAACAAGACCTACAACATGGAGGACCTGCGCTACAACTTCAACACCCGCAAGGCCCGCATCACCAACATGACCACCAAAGAGGACGACGGCCTCCTTCACGGTCAGAACATCAAGATGCAGGAAGACAACTCCATCAGCATTTCACACGGCCGCTACACAGTCTGCGACGCCGAGGAGCCCCATTATTACCTGAAGCTGCTCAACGCCAAGGTGGTCACCAAACCCTCCCAGAAGATAGTATTCGGTCCCGCCAACCTGGTGGTGGCGGACGTCAACATCCCCTTCATAGGCATCCCCTACGGATTCGTGCCCAAGCGGCCGCAGAGGGCCACCGGCATGCTGATGCCCTCGTTCGGCCAGGAAACGGCCCGAGGCTTCTACATGCGCGACGCCGGCATGTACTTCGTTTTCGGCGATTATTTCGACCTGTCGCTCACCGGCGACGTGTACTCGCTGGGGTCATGGGCGATCGACCTGAACTCCCGCTACCGCGTAAATTACAAGTTCAACGGCAGCCTGTCACTCACCTATTCCGACGACAAGACCGGCGAGAAGGGCAGCGCCGACTTCAACGAAACCAAGAACTTCGGTTTCAGATGGTCGCATTCCCAGGATCCCAAATCCCACCCGGGAACCTCCTTCAGCGCGTCCGTGAACTTCTCCAGCCCGTCCAACAGCAAGTACAATTCCCATTCCGTCAACGAAGCCCTGCAGAACCAGGTATCTTCCTCGATTTCATGGGGCCGCAACTTCAACGGCAAGGCCAACCTTACCGTTAACGCCCTGCATTCCCAGAACTCCCGCGACTCCTCGTACACCTTCACCCTCCCGAGCGTCAACTTCAGCGTCAGCACCTTCTATCCCTTCAAGCGCAAGAACCGCGTCGGCAAGGAGAAATTCTACGAGAAGATATCCTTCGGCTACAGCATGGCCCTCCAGAACAAGATAGGCTTCAAGGCCTCCGAGTTCCTGGAGGACGGTTTCTTCGACCGTTTCAAGAACGGCATGACGCACAATTTCAGCATCGGCCTACCCAGCTTCACGCTGTTCCGTTACCTGAACTTCTCCCCTTCAGTGTCGTACGGGCAGAACTGGTTCTTCCGCACCACCGACTATGTCTTCAATCCCGAAACCAACTCGGTGGAGGCCCAGGAAAGCGCGCAGTTCTCGAAGTTCGGCATTACGCAGACCTACAGCGGGTCCATTTCGATGAGCACCCGCATCTACGGCACCTTCAACTTCGGGGGCTACCACAAGCTTCAGGCAATCCGTCACGTCATCTCCCCCTCCGTCTCGATGTCGTTCACGCCAAACCTGGCGACCCACATGAACGGTTACCGCACCCTCACGTACATCGACACCCTCGGAGTGGAGAAGCAGTATGAGTACAACCGCTACGCCGGACAGCTCAACTCCCCCCCGGGACGCGGCCGCAGCGCCACCATGAGCTGGAGCCTGGGCAACAACCTGGAGGCAAAAGTGAGGGATTTTGCGGACACTACGGGCACCGGCACCAAGAAACTCAAGCTCATAGACCAGTTCAACATCAGGAGCGGCTATAATTTCCTCGCCGACTCCCTCAAGATGAACACCGTGTCCATGAACGTGAGCACCACCCTGTTCAACAAGGTCAACATCAGCGCATCGGCCAACTTCGACCCGTACGCCCTCAACGAAAAGGGCACGAGGGTCAACAGGTTCGCGATACTTCAGAACCAGGGCCTCGCCCGCTTCACCAACGCATCGGCGTCCCTGTCCTACTCCATCTCCGGAGAAGGCAAGATGGACGGCAACGACGGCAGCGGCGGCATGGGAGGAGGCAAGAATGCCGGCGGCGAACGCGGAGGCGTCCAGGGCGCGGCAAACAGCTACATCCGCAATTACACCCACCCCATCACCGGCGAATACATCCCCGGCGGCTGGGTGTATTACACCAATCCCAACGTTCCCTGGAGCGTAAGCTTCAGCTACTCCTTCAGCTGCAGCAGGAGCTTCGTCCTGAACCAGGACACCAAGCTCCTCGACAAGAAGGACAACATCACCCAGACGCTCAATCTCAACGGCAACATAAAGCTCACGCCCAGGCTCAGCATGAACGCCACTTCCGGCTTCGACCTTCAGGCGATGAAGATCACCACCACCCAGCTGTCCGCCACATACGACCTGCACTGCTTCACCATGAGCGTTTCGTGGGTTCCCACCGGCCAGTGGCAGAGCTACAACTTCCTGTTCCGCGCCAACGCCTCGGCCCTGGCCGACCTGCTGCGCTTCAAGAAGAGCTCCAGCTACTGGGACAACTAAACCATTGATTGTCAATTATGAACGAAGATAAGAAAACCTTAAGCGGGAAATTGCGTCAGTTCTGGCGCGTCCTCACCTACATGGGCAATGAAATAGATACCGACGGCGCCGAAGTCAGCATCCGTGAAGACATCTATTTCAGGGGCTCCAAGGTCTGGATCCTGGCATGTTCAATCATCATTGCGTCCGTCGGCCTCAACATCAACTCCATTCCGGTCATTATCGGCGCCATGCTCATCTCGCCGCTCATGGGCCCTATACTGGGCATGGGCATGTCCCTGGGAATCAACGATTCCAGGCTGCTTGGAGAGGCCATCCGCAATTTTCTCGTAATGGTGGCGGTGAGCCTGCTCGTGGCCTCGCTGTATTTCCTTGTGACTCCGCTCGATTATGCCAATCCCACCGAGCTTGAGGCCCGCACCAGTCCCACCATCTTCGACGTGTTCATAGCCTTCTTCGGCGGGGCCGCGGGCATGATAGAGAACAGCCGCAAGGGGCACGGCACCGTCCTTTCGGGCGTAGCCATCGCCACGGCTCTCATGCCCCCCCTCTGCACCGCCGGTTACGGCCTGGCCAACGGCAATTTCCATTTCTTCGGCGGCGCCATGCTGCTGTTCATCATCAACACGGTGTTTATAATGCTGGCGTCGTATCTGGTCGTGGGGCTGCTCAAATTCAACAAGAAATACGAAAACAGTCCCTCGAACAGGCGCTTCCGCGCGATATCCACATTCCTTGTGGTGATCATCCTCGGAGCCAGCGTCTTTTCCGCCATAATGATGATTCGCAGCAACCGCACCCAGCGCGACCTGCAGGGATTCATTGAGGAGAACAAGACCTTCGGCTCCTCCTACATCTACGATTACAAGCTTATCGGAGAGAAGGGCAAGACCGCGGAAGTCTATTTTGCCGGAGACCTTTCTGAAAGCGAAATGGAGCTTCTCCGCGCATCGGCGAAGCGCCACAACCTCGACCCCGAAAAGCTGGAAATAAAAGTCAACGCATTCGGCAGCAAGACCGACTATATCCTCAACAACATATATGAGCGGGCAGATACCGAACTCGCGGCCAAAGACCAGAAAATCAATCAGTTGGAAGAGGAGCTTGCAGGCCTGAAGGGCAG
>JAFZLQ010000095.1 GCA_017551425.1 Bacteroidales bacterium
ACCACGATAGGAACAGCAGGCGACAATCCTCACTTCAGTATAAAATTCCGCCAGAACGGACAATGGGCCAATCAGATTGGCGGAGTTTACCTTTACAACCGAGCTGCGAACACCCGCTATTTCACGAAACTAAGCAACTACTGCGACATCGACATCTATCCCGGATCAGCCGGCAATTACGACGTCTATGTAAAATCCGACAAGAGCGCCGTCTTCGTGCTCCCCGCCGGCACTTCTTTCAGCGTTCCGGAAAGAGTTGAGAGCGAAGACCTCGTAGGCATACTCAAGATTATCGGTGGCCTTAATAATCATAACTGGGATCAAAGCTTCGATTTGGAGTTCGTTTCTTCCACCAACCATGACTGGTACGTCCTGAAGAATGCAAGCAAGCTTGACTCAAACGGACAAATTGTGTTCAAAATCTGGAATGGCGGATGGGGAAAAGGTATAAACGTAGGCCTCTCCTGGGCACAAAACCCCGACAATCTTTCGTTCAAAGGCAACTTGAATACTCGCATTCCCCTGTGGCTCCGTGATAGCGACGATGAAATTCCAAACATACATATCGACTCCGGCACAGGGCAAGTGGACATCTACATCAAAGCCGACCTGTCACAGGTATTCGCACTTCCTGCAGGAACCGCTTTCTCAGTTCCCGAATAATCCATCCAGATTTCAGAACCAATTGTCAGCATTCTTATGGAAAAGAATATACAATACACAGCACCTGAACTGTCGATTTTCAGAGTCAAGGCCGAGCATGTGATTCTCCAGGCCAGTATCAATTCAGGATATGGGTATGCCCAGGGTAAGGACATGACCGTCATCGATGATGAAGACTGGTGATGATTATGAATAAATACCTTTTACTGCTTGCTTCTCTCGCAGCGGCGGCAGGCTGCTCCCTGAAACCGGAAGATACTCCGGTGCAGGAAGAGACCGTAACATATTCCATCTTCGCGACCGGCCCTTCCGTGGATGTGAAGGCGACCATCTCCGACGCCGGCAAGTTCAGCTGGAGCGCGGGGGATGAGATCGCAGTCTATAACTCCGCCACCGGGAGTTTCGTGACATTCCGCTCCGCTGCCGGAGACGGCAACTTCACGGCGGAAGCAGCTCCCGGCGCAGTGTTTACGACCGCCTATTATCCTGCGTCCGTCGCAGTCCCTTCAGATCCCGGTAAAGTCAAGCTTCCCACGTCCTACACCCAGGCGGAGGCCGCGGCCGGAAAGACATTCCCGATGATGGCGACCGTCGATGGCGGAGCCCTGTCCTTCAAGCACCTCGCGTCCCTGCTCAAAATAACCGTCAACGACGTTCCTGCAGAGGCCACGTCCATAACGGTATCCTCGGACAAGGCCCTCGGAGGCACTTTCGCGATAGGGAAAGACGGCTCAGGCAATGACGCGATACTCGCGGCAGACGGGTCCGGCGACATAGGGATAAGCCTCTCTAATGCCGCCGCATCGAACGTCACGGTTTATGTCCCCGTACCCGTAGGCACCTACTCCTACACCGTAACCCTGCGCAGCGGCAGCACCGCCCTGCTTTCGCAGACGACCACTTCCGCCAAGACTCTGGAAAGGGCTTCCCTGCACATCCTCGTGCCGCTGACATATACCAGCCAGCAGGAGGAGCCCCAGGAGATAGACCATTATGCCCTGATAGGCTACCACAAGGCCGATGAAAGCTGGTCTTCCGACATTGCCCTGAAGAGGGTTGACGGGTTCCCCGACTGGAGAGTCGTCACCATAGGTACCGCCGGCGACGTTCCCCACTTCTCCTTCAAATTCCGCAAGGACGGCGGCTGGTCTGAACAGATCGGAGGCGTTTACCGTTACAACCGTGCGGCCAGCACCTGCTTCTTTACCAAAACGACCGACAATTCCGACTTCGACGTTTACCCCGGCACCCAGGGCGATTACGATGTGTACATCAAGTCCGACAAGAGCACCGTATTCGTGCTGCCCGCCGGAACGTCGTTCAACGTTCCCGGGAGGATCGAGAGCGAAGACCTCGTAAGCCAGCTCTACATAGTGGGAGGTCTCAACGGACACGTATGGGACATGAATTTCCCCCTGGAATTCGCATCGTCCGCCAACCATGACTGGTACGCCCTGCGCAACGCCAGCAAGATCGAAGGATGGGGCGCAATGGTATTCAAGATCTACAACGGTTCATGGGGCGCCGGAGTGAACATCGGCTTCTCATGGGAACTCAACCCCGACAACGCTTCGTTCATCGGCGACATGGAAACCGTCTATCCCCTGTGGCTCAGGGAGGGTGACGACGACATTCCCAACATCCATCTCGGCACCGACGGAAGCGCAGTGGACATCTACATCAAGGCAGACCTCAGCCAGATATTCACCCTCCATGCCGGATCGGCATTCTCTGTCCCTTCAGAATCCACCAAGCCCGCACCCGACGCCGTCTTCATCGGCGATTCCATCACCTACTTCTGGAATCACGCCGACAGGGGCGATCCTTCCTTCTTCACATCCCACAACTACCTTGCGAAGGGTGTAGAGGGCCAGACCTCGACGTCAGTCAGGAACCGCTTCGCCGGCGACGTGATAGCGAAGAACCCGTCCAAAGTGGTGATCCTGTGCGGAGCCAACGATTTTGCCGGCAACGACGGCTCGATCGCCACCCCCGCCTTCGTCCGGGACAACATTGCCGCCATGGCCGAATCCGCAAAAGCGGCTGGGATAAAGGTATTCATCGGATCGGTACTCCCCTGCAACACGTTCTGGTGGGCTCCCTCGGTGAATCCTGCCGACAACATCATAGCGGTGAACTCACTGCTGAAGACCCTCTGCGAGAGCAACGGATACACCTACGTCAATTACTACGACGCCCTCGTGGACACATCGACGAAAGGCCTGAAGAACGAGTACAGCCTCGACGGCTGCCACCCCACCAAAGCGGGTTATACCGCCATGGAAGGCGTCGTACTCCCCCTTCTTACCAAATAATTGTTGGTTATTTCACTTTTTATACTATTGCAAGGATAGCACTCGAAAAAGAGTGTTATCTTTGCGTAGTATCGGTAACGAACTAACACTGAAACACCAATCAACCCCTTATGAAGAAACTCATTGTATTTGTGATGCTGCTTCTGGGCGCAACGGCGTTTGCGCAGAAGCGCACGGTCACTGGTACGGTGACGGACAATCTCGGCTACCCGGTCATCGGAATGATGGTCCTGGAGGAAGGCACGCAGAACGGTTCCGCCACCGGCTCCGACGGCCGCTACTCCATCACCGTGGCTTCCGAGAACCCGGTGCTCGTATTCGACGCGCTGGGTTATGAGACGGTCCGCGAGGCCGTCGGCGACCGCAGCGTCATAGACGTCACGGTCTCCGAGGAGGCCCTGATGCTCGACGCAGTCGTGGCTATCGGCTACGGCTCCGTGCGCAAGAAAGACCTCACCACGGCGGTCAGCGTCGTCTCTACGGAAGACGTGAGCCTGCGCCCCATCACCGAGGCTTCCGGCCTCATCCAGGGCAAGGTGGCCGGCGTGCAGGTGCAGCAGACCAGCGGTCTTCCCGGCTCGGGCATGACCGTACGTGTGCGAGGCAACAGCTCCATAGCCTCTTCCAACGACCCTCTTTACGTCGTTGACGGAGTCCCCGTGGGTGAAGGCGGATACGCAATCGCCTACCTCTCACCCGGAGACATAGAGACCATGCAGATACTCAAGGACGCATCCTCCGCAGCCATCTACGGCTCCCGCGCCGCCAACGGCGTCGTCCTTATCACCACCAAGCAGGGCTCCAGGAACCAGGCGCCCCGGGTGAATTTCTCTGCCTACGCCGGCATTTCCAAGGTCACCCGCACCTACGAGGTGATGAACACCGAGGAATACCGCGAGTACGCAAAGGAGTTCAACGTCAACATTCCCGACGACGTCACGGACCAGACGGACTGGTTTGACGAGACCTACAAGACCGCCATCACCCAGAACTACCAGATCGGAGTCTCCGGCGGTTCGGACAAGGTGCGCTACTACCTGGGCGGAGGCTACACAGACGAAGAGGGTATCCTCAAGGTGGCTTACGCAAAGCGCTACAACGTACGCGCAAGCTTCGACGCAGACCTTTACAAATGGCTGAGCGCCGGAGCCAACGTGGCATATTCCAGCTACCGCAACAACGGAATCATCTCCGGAACCGGAGCGAACAGGGCCGGCGTAGTCCTTTCCGTGATCAACGCCCCCACCTACGCCCCTATCTGGGATCCCGAGAACCCCAAGCAGTACTACTCCAACTTCTACGGCCTCGGCGGATACACCACGCCACTCGAGAACCTGGCGCGCAGCGAGAACAACTTCGACACCACCGACCGCCTGATCATGACGGGATACGCCCAGATCAACTTCGGCAAGCACCTCAACTTCAAGAGCACCGTGAGCATGGACCGCAGGTGGGTGCACAGCTACTATTATCTCGACCCTGTGCAGACCAGCTACGGCCGCACCCTGCACGGCGAGGCCAGCGACACCCGCAGCGACGACCGCCGCATGATCTACGACAACATCCTCAGCTACAGCAACACCTTCGGAGGCAAGCACAACCTGGAGGCTATGGGCGGCACCTCGGCCACAGTGTCCGACTGGCAGCAGCTCAGCGGCTCCCGCAGCTACTTCAACCCCGAATACTACGATGCCATCTGGGGCCTCGGAGGCGGCAACAAGGGCGGCCTGCGCGGGCAGAGCACCGCATGGAGCCAGTGGGCGATAATGTCCTACCTCGGGCGAGTCGCATACAACTACGACAGCAAGTATTACCTCACGGTGAACTTCCGCGCCGACGGTTCCTCCAAGCTCGCCCCCGGGCACAAGTGGGGCTACTTCCCTTCCGCTTCCGCGGCATGGCGAATCAGCGGCGAGGAATTCATGAAGGGCGCCACCGCCATCAACGACCTCAAGCTCCGCGTGGGCTGGGGCCAGCAGGGTAACCAGAGCGGTCTGGGAGACTACGCATGGGTGCAGTCTTACAACACCAACTACTACGACTGGACCCAGTCCCAGTTCGCAGACGCAGTACCTACCCTCGGCACCAAGAGCAACTGGAAGAACGAAGAGCTCACCTGGGAGACTACCACTCAGACCAACGTCGGTCTGGACGCCGCGTTCTGGGGCAGCCGCCTCACCGTCACCCTGGACGCATACTATAAATACACTACGGACATGCTGATGAGCGTCGCCATTCCCAACCAGCCCAGCATGTACCGCAACGAGGGCGAGATGTCCAACTGGGGCCTCGAGGCCGCAATCAGCTCCGTGAACGTCGCCAGGGGCGATTTCGAATGGAGCACCGACTTCAACATCTCCATGAACCGCAACAGGCTGGAGAAGCTCACCCTCAGGCAGGTCTATTACTACGTGAGCCCCGAGTCCATAGGCGACAACATAGTGCGCATGGAGCCCGGCCATCCGCTCTCGCAGTTCTGGGGATACAAGGCGAACGGAGTAGATCCCGAAACCGGTCTCGTGATTTACGAAGACCTGAACTCGGACGGCAAGATAAACGACTCCGACAAGACCTGGATAGGAGACGCCAACCCCGACTTCATCTTCGGTCTCACCAACAACCTCAAGTGGAAGGGCCTGAGCCTCAGCTTCCTCATTACCGGCAGCTACGGCAACGACATCTACAACGTATCCAAGGTGGATATGATAGGCATGCACAACGCAGCCAACCAGCTCAAGGACGCCATCTACCGCTGGAGGGTTCCCGGCATGGAGACCGACATCCCCAAGGCGGGCGAGGCATACAACGTGAAGTCTTCCACCATGTGGGTGGAGGACGGCAGCTACCTCAAGGTGAAGAACATCACCCTGTCCTACGACATCCCGTCCAAACTCCTGCGCAAGATCGGCATAGCCCGCATACAGCCTTACGTCACGCTGGCCAACATGTTCACCCTCACGAAGTACACCGGATACGACCCGGAAATGAGCCAGTACTCCTCCGCCACAAACATGGGCATAGACTACGGTACATACCCGAACGTCAAGACAGCGACATTCGGCGTAAATGTTGACTTTTAACCGCGCACGACCATGAAAAAGATACTTTCAATAATCAGCATAGCGGTCGCAGCATTCGCACTGGATTCGTGCGACCTGGATCTCTACTCCCCCACCTCCTTCAACAAGGGCAATATCGAGGAACACGGAGAAAGCGAAGTGCAGTTCAGCACCCGTTCCGACATGCTTGGCCTGCGCAACACCATGTACAACAGCTGGCTCAAGGACCTTCAGGAAATGGGTCTTGAGGACTGGCTGGTTTACTCCGAAACCCGCTCGGACAACGCCTACTGCGGCACCACGACCCCGGAAATCATGGCGCTCGAGGCCAACACCCAGGACGGTTCAAACGTCAATGTCAAACGCGACTGGGACTGGTACCAGACCCAGGTGTCCAACGCCAACAACATCATCTGCAACATCGATGAGATACGCAAGATGGACAGCACCCTCTCTGAGAGCGAGTGCAGGCAGTGGAAGGCCGAGGCCCTTATCTGGAGAGCATTCTGCTTCTTCCGCCTCACCCAGCTCTGGGGAGACGCCCCCATGGTGCTCGAGATCCCTCCGGCAATCACGGTCGACAACGTAGAGGAATACTACCATCTCTACTATCCCGACCGCGTGCCCCGCGACCAGGTCTATGCCCGTCTCGTGGAAGACCTCACCCTTGCCGCCCAGGACGCCCCCGACGTGGACGCAGGCAACAAGATGCTGCTCTCCAAGGCGTTTGCCAAGGGCCTCCTCGCCCGCATCTACGCAGAAAAGCCCATACGCGACTGGAACAAGGTCATCGAATACTGTAACGATATAGAAGGAATGGGATTCAAGCTCGAAGAGAACTACGACGACCTCTGGGCCTATACTCCTTTCTCAAACGATGCCGAAAAGGGAGCTTCCGACGCACACCGCAATTCCAAGGAGACCATCATGGAAGTCCAGTGGACCAACAAGAACGAGGGCAACTGGGTGTTCATGATGTACCACAGGAACGCCTACGACCCCGACAACAGTTACTCCTGGGCCAAGTGGACCACGCCTTCCAGGGACCTCATCGCAGCATTCGAGGCCGAGGGTGACGAAGTGCGTTACAAGGCCAGCGTAGTCTGGGACAGCTGCAACTGGTCAAACTACTATCCTTCAGACAATTACGCCTTCGCCCACAAGATGCGCACGAACGTGAGCAGCATCATCCTCATGCGTCTCGGAGAAATCTATCTCCTGCATGCCGAGGCCCTCGCCTGCACCGGCAAACTTGCCGAGGCGGCGGAATATGTGAACCGCATCCGCAACAGGGCCGGGCTCGCCCCCATCGCCACTCCTTCCGACGAGAAGACCGCAATCGACCTCATCCTCAAGGAGCGCCGCCTGGAGCTGGCATTCGAAGGATTCCGCTTCTTCGACCTTGCCAGGCACGACCGCATAATCGACGTGCACAACTCCGCAGAGCTCGCAAAGGACAGCTACTGGCAGCGCCGCAGCCCCCTCGACGAGAACACCATCCTGCTCCCCATCCCCACCACGGCGCTGGAGAGCAACTCGAGCCTCGAACAGAACCCCGGCTACTAGTATGAAGAAGATTCCCCTATACCTTCTTTCGGCGCTGTTCATCTTAGGGTCCTGCTCCTGCAACGTCCCTGAGCCCGACGACGGTCCCGACACTCCGGAGGTACCGGACGATCCCGTGCCGGTGGAGGAAGTGAATGACGCCTCGATCTGGACCACCACATTCGACCGCACCAAAGACTTCGAGCTCCGTCACGAGGAGTTCGGCAAGCCCAATACAATGTCGCCGAACGTGGTGAAGTTCACCGCCGACAGGTTCCAGACCATCGACGGCTTCGGCCTTGCCGTAACCCAGGCGTCGTGCTACAACCTCCTGAAAATGAGCGCGGAAGACCGCACCCGCATACTCACGGAGCTGTTCAGCCCCACCGAGGGCGCCGGCAGCTCTCTCATCCGCGTGTGCATAGGAGGCTCCGACTTCTCCATGGACGAGTTCACCTGGTGCGACACCAAGGGCATAGAGCACTTCGCCGTGCATCCCCTGGACACCCAGTACCTCTTCCCCATCCTGGACGAGATCTACAGGATCAACCCGGACGTGCGGATAATCGGCTCGCCCTGGAGCTCCCCCAGGTGGATGAAGATGGACGTGGCCGGCAAGGGCAGCTCCTTCAACAGCTGGACCTCCGGGCGCCTCAACCCCGTTTACTACGCCGACTACGGCACCTACTTCGTCAAGTGGGTGCAGGCCATGGAGGCACGGGGCTACAAGGTGCTCGCCGTAACCCTGCAGAACGAGCCGCTCAACCACGGAAACTCCATGTCGCTGTACATGCCCTGGGAAGACCAGAGGGACTTCCTGAAAGTCGTAGGCCCCGCTTTCAAGGCGGCCGGTCTGAGCACGCAGATACTCCTGTTCGACCACAATTACAACTACGACAACCAGGGAGACCAGAACAGCTATCCGCTCAAGATCTACGCCGACGCCGAGGCGTCCAAGTACACCACCGGCTCGGCCTGGCACAACTACGGCGGTTCCGTGAGCGAGCTCGACAAGATCCACTCGCAGGCCCCCGACAAGGGCATCTGGTTCACCGAGGCGTCCATCGGCACCTGGAACTACGACCACAACAAGTTCGAAGGACAGTTCCGGCAGGACATGAAGGACATAGTGCTGGGTACGCTCAGCCGCTACGGCAAGGGCGTCACGCTGTGGAACATGATGCTCGACGACGAGCGCAAGCCTTACCGCCCCGGCGGATGCAGCACCTGCTACGGAGCGCTGCAGGTTTCGCACTCCAACTACAGCTACGCCGGCACCCAGCGCCTCTCGCACTGGTACGACGTGGCACACCCGTCCGTCGCCATCAAACCCGGGGCCGTACGCATTGGCACCGAGGGCTATACGGCATCTGGCCTCAGCTACCTCGCCTTCCTCAACCCGGACGGCTCCTACGGCATACTCGCCATGAACGAGGGCGGAGAAGACCGCCAGCTGGTCTTTGCCACCGACAAGCATTCGGTACACGTTGACATTCCTGCAAAGAGTGTCGTTTCAGCACTTTGGAAAGACTAAGAATATGAAAAGACTTATTATAGCAACAGCGTTGGCGCTCGCAGCGCTCACGGCCTGCCAGCCGGAAGTGCGGCAGGTAAAATTCACCGACAAAGGGCCGGACATCACCGTCCAGTCCATCGACGAGACCGCCTACATGGGCGGCAACATCCAGTATGCGGTGGACCTCAGGGATGCGGAATTCCCCCTCTCGACGCTCAAGATCGAACTTCTTTACGACGAGAGCGTAGTTGAGAGCCAGACCGTCCGCACCAAGGAATACGGCGTGTACGAAGGTCTCATCCCCGTGCCGTTCTACGCCAAGATTCCTGACGGGACCGCCACCCTGCGCCTCACTGCGCAGAACACCGGCCTTGGCATCAGCACATTGGACCTGGACATTGACGTAAAGCGTCCCGACTTCGACAAGCTTTACGCCAGCATCGACGGCAAGGAGGT
Source organism: Bacteroidales bacterium (assembly GCA_017551425.1). The sequence continues at coordinate 9,555 of JAFZLQ010000095.1, forward strand.
GGCCATCCCCCGCGTGGCCAAGTTCAAATATGCGCTCAAGGGCTCCTTCCCCGCAAACGCGGCCACCACGCTCAGGACCCCGGCCGTCAACAGCAGGGGCGACGTGATAGAGTTCGGCTGGGACGGCTCCGCCATCAACGTAAGCAGCACCCCCATCCCGTTCAAGATGGGCTCGGCTGGCGTCTATACAATAGAAGCCGACCTTTGGGAGCTCAGCGTATCCCCTCTCGGAAGACTGACCCTGGAACTGCCTGAAGGCAAGACCGAAGGCGTCTTCAACCTGATGCCTGATACTCCCCTGCAGGTCACCGGCATCCCGTCCCTCGGCGACTGGGATCTCGACTACGACTTCTTCAACAACGCCCTCGACGGCACCGTGACCTTCAAGGCCATCGCCGGGCTGTACAAGTTCAGCTTCGACTTCGACAGCAAGTGGATCAACGTGGAGGCCATGGAGGACGAGAAGAACGTCGCCAAATTCAGCGGCGCAAATGCCCAGGCGATCTGGGCCATAGGCGCTAACATCGGCAAGCCCGTCGTGGGCCCTGGCTGGAATGCAAAGACCGGCGCCTACTGCCTTGCACAGGTAGCCCCCGGCGTCCACCAGCTGTCCCTCGTTTACGGCTCACAGCTGAACAGCGGCTTCTCCTTCAAGTTCTTCTACGAGAAGGCTTTGAAGGACGGATTCATCAAGTATGCCGATGTGGACGACGCCACCGGACTCTTCAAGGTGACGGGCACCGGCAACATCGAGGCTTCCGGCAAGGGTGAGTTCGATGCCGGTATGGGATACCGCTTCACCATCGACGCCACCGGCGGCAAAGATGCCGCAGTGCTCAGCATAAAGGCGGTCAAGCTCGTGGAGGGCCTCAGCTTCAGCATCAACGGAGTCAAGGCAAAAGGCGCCGGCGACACCTACAAGGTGAATCTCGTCACCCTCAAACAGGGCGAGCCGCTTTCCGTAACCGGAGAAGTGGGCCTTGACGGCTTCGTGCCCGATCCAGACTTCATCACCGCAGACGGGAAGTTCAACGCGGTGGACGGCGACTACGCCATTGAGGTGTACCTCGACGCCGCCAAGAAGAACCTGAAGCATGCAAGGTTCTGGAGGCTCGACGCAGAGGGCAACAACGCCAACCTCTCGGGAGGCGGCTGCTACTTCATGGGCGGCACCGTGGCGTTCATCTACCAGAACGGCAAGAACGGGTGGCCCGGCATTGTGGCATGGCCCGGAGCCGGCGGCCTTCAGATGGCCCAGGTGAAGCCCGGAGTCTTCCAGGTGTCCGGATATGCCGTAGCTGCAGGCAACGAAAGCGTGGAATACGCCCGCTGGCAGACAGAGGCCATGAACGTCAAGTACTTCTACCAGGATACCTGGGGCGGCGAGGCTACCGACGGCCAGAGGCTTACCGAGCGCGCCGCGGCCTTCCTCGAGGTCAACCATCCTCTCGAAGGCCAGGATCCCGGCAACATCTACCTCAAGGAGGGCGTTACCCTCGAGGACGGCGCCTTCTACGTCATGACCATAGACTTCACCGAGTGCAACATAGTCGGCACCATGCTCTCCTCCGGAGTCGAGCTCATAGACTTCTACAAGAAGTAGTATTATTCCAACAGCAATTAACGCAATTTGCGTGTAAGCATACGCAAATTGCGTTAATTGTTTACTCTCAGTCTTTTATATTTGCAGACATGAGAATCAACCGCATAATCGCCCTGCTGCTTGTCAGCCTCTTCTGCGCCTGTGAAGAACCCACTCCGGACAACCCCACGCCACCGCCGCCCGCACCTGTGGACAATCCTACGGATCCTACCGGCCCCACGGACCCTACGGATCCCACCGATCCCCTGGCCCCGGAGTATCCCGAGGGAGACTACATAATAGTCGGTTACGCCACGTATTGGGACACCCCCATGCCCGATCCGTCACTTCTCACGCACATCAACTATTCGTTTGCGCACATCAAGAGCGATTTTGAAAGCCTCGACATCAAGAGCGAGAGCCGCCTTAAGAAGATCGCGGGCCTCAAGAAGGGTAATCCCTCCCTCAAGGTGCTGCTTTCCGTAGGAGGCTGGGAGGCAGGCAACTTCAGCGAGATGGCGGCAGATCCCAAGCACCGCCAGGCATTCTGCGACAACTGCCTCGCCGCGGTCAACAAGTATGAGCTTGACGGCATAGACCTGGACTGGGAGTATCCCACCAGCAGCGCCGCCGGCATATCCTCGTCGCCCGACGACACCAAGAACTTCAACTACCTGCTGAGCGACCTGCGAAAGACCCTCGGAGACGGCAAGCTCATTACCATGGCTTCTTCCGCCAACGCCAAGTACGTGGATTTCAAGACCGCGACCCAGTACCTGGATTACGTGAACATAATGACCTACGACATGGGCAAGCCGCCGTACCACAACGCCGGCCTGTACAAGTCCGGCAAGACCCAGCGCAGCTGCGACGAATCCGTCCAGGCGCACTTCAACGCCGGAGTCCCCTACGAGAAGATAGTGCTGGGCATACCTTTCTACGGGCACGGCAACGGCGCCGAATTCAGCACCGACTGCGTTGACTTCAACGAAATCAAGTTCGACGGCTTCAACAGGTGCTGGGACGAGGAGGCCCAGGTGCCCTATCTGACCAACGCCTTCGGGAATATGGTGCTCAGCTACGACGACGAGGTATCCGTTGGTCTCAAGGCCGAATACGTGAAGCAGAAAGGCCTGCGCGGCGCGATGTACTGGAACATCGAGGCCGACGACTCCAACTGGACGCTCTCCAAGGCCATAGCTACGCGCCTGCTGCCCGCAAGCGTTCCGGAGAACCAGGAGTCGGCATTCCTCGTCACCAACGAGTACGTCCAGCGCTACCTGGAGGAGGTGGAATACACAGACACCGACTACGAGACCACCCAGATCCTGGGCTATCCCGGCGGCGGCCCCGGCACCGCCGACGTGCCCCCTTCCTTCACCATAAAGTGGCCTGCGGCGTCCGGGAGCCAGATACTGCACCTGTGGAACGGCAACTGGGCCCGCGACTATACCGTGCCTGCCGGAACCTCCACGCAGGACGTCTCCAACCTCGTGCCCAACACCACCTACTATTACACCGTCACCACCGCCGACGACCACCGTATGGTCGCAAGCGGCAGCTTTGCCACCCGGGGCCTGCTGCACCAGGTGTATTTCGAGCCCAACGGGCGCAACGGACGAGACCTGGGCGGCTGGAAGGGGTTGAACGGCAAGACGGTGGCATACCGCAAGCTGTACCGCGGAGGGGCCATACACGGCTCCCGCACCAACAGCAAGGGCAAGCAGGACATGCTGGCGGAAGGCATCAGGGCGGAGGTCGATCTGCGCGAGGAGGATGACGTGCCGTCCAAATCGCCCCTTGGCAGCAACATAGCATTCTTCGCCCCGGGCTTCGACAGCGGATACAACACTATGGTCCGGGACAACAAGCCCAAGGTCAAGGATACCTTCATGTTCGTGGTCCAGTGCCTGAGGGAGAACAAGCCCGTATATTTCCACTGCGCTGCCGGCCGCGACCGCACCGGGACCCTGGCCATCCTGCTGCTCGGGGCCCTCGGCGTGAGCGAAAGCGACATGGCCAAGGATTACGAGCTCACCTACTTCTCCCCCGCCGACTGGAGCATGTCGGAAGACGACAACGGCAACCCCGTGTACAAGCACACGCGCAACAATTACAGTTATCCCTCCGTCCGCAAGACCATATTCGCGGAAACCGGCAGCGGCACCTACCAGGAGCGCATCGTGGCTTACCTCCTGAACATAGGCGTACCCCAGCAGGACATCGACGACCTGAGGGAGATTATGCTGAAATAACGGGAGTTCCTAAATCTCGTTGTAGCTTATCACATTCATTATCTCTTCGTCCGAAAGGGCGTTGTTGCGCATAGGTACGTTCTGACGGGTGTTGTCGAACGACCAGGGATTGTAGCGTCCTCCGACGAATGCCGAGAAATGCTGACCGATGGACAGACCCGCCTCGATATTGGCCGTACCGAGATTGACCCAATCGACCACATTCGTGCCTACTGCCACCTTCTGGGCGCCGGCCGTAGTGCAAATCAGGGCAAGAAATGCAATGAGAAGAGTCTTTCGCATAGGGTAAACGCAAATATAACAAATATCTCGCATTATTGTCCCAAAAACGCTATCTTAGCGGTATGAAACTGATAGCCCTCCTGCTTGCGGCAATAATGCTCGCGACCGTCCCCGCCGACGCCAGAAAGACCAAGACCAAGAAATTCACCCACGAAACCGTACAGGTACCCGCGGTCAAGCCTCAGACCATAGGCATAAACACCGCCGGCACCAGCCTGGTGCTCTCCGTACGGGAAGACGGCACGGTGCACCAGCTGCACTACGGGGCCAGGGTCGATGCCGGCGAGTTCGCCGCGGTGCCTTACACGGAGGGGCGTTACGGCAGCGGTGCGGAGGCTTATCCCGCCACCGGAGGCCGCTTCCTCGGCATACCCGCACTGCACCTCAGATATGCGGACGGCACGCATAACACCGAGCTCCGCTACATCGGCCACGAGGTATCGGAGGCGAACGGCGTAACCGTCACGTCGGTGCTTCTCAAAGACTACGTGACAGATGTCATCGTCACGCTTTACTACGAGGCCTATATCGCTGAAGACGTAATAGTCACGCATACGGAAATCTTCAACGGCGGCAAGAAGCCGGTCACCCTGCTCGACTACGCCTCCGGCGCCATGAGCCTGAGGGCGGGCAGCTACCTGCTTACCCACGTGAGCGGAACCTGGGCCCAGGAATGGCAGCTCGAGTCGGAGCTCCTGGGGCACGGCGTCAAGACCATCGGCAGCCGCGCCGGAGTGCAGACGAGCCAGTCTTCAGACCCCTTCTTCCTGCTAAGCCTCGACTCCCCCGTGCTCGACGAAGACAGCGGCGAGGTGGTCGCCGGAGCCCTCGCCTGGAGCGGCAACTGGGCCATCAACTTCGACTACGACGTGGAAGACCGCCTCACTGTGACCGGCGGCATCAACCCGTACGCATCCGAGTATCCCCTTGCAGCGGGCGGCACCTTCGCCACCCCCGACATGATATGGACCCGTTCCGGCCAGGGTGCGGGCGGAGTGTCGCGCAACATGCACCGCTGGGCGCGCAAATATCGCATCTACGGCGGCGGGACCCTCTGCCCCATACTCCTCAACAGCTGGGAGGGCGCCTACTTCACATTCAACACGCAGACCATCCTGCGCATGATTGACGATGCCGCTTCCATGGGGCTCGAGATGTTCGTGCTCGACGACGGCTGGTTCGGCAACAAGTACCCCCGCAACTCAGACAACGCGGGCCTCGGCGACTGGCAGGTCAACACCAGCAAGCTCCCCGAGGGCATAGGGCACCTCGCCTCGTACGCCCACTCCAAGGGCCTCAAATTCGGCATCTGGATTGAGCCGGAGATGGTCAATCCCGCCTCCGAGCTGGCCGAACAGCATCCCGACTGGGTAGTGCAGAGCCCCGGGCGCAAACTGTACGAATCACGCAACCAGTGGGTGCTCGACCTCAGCAATCCCGCCGTACAGGACTTCGTGTTCGGAGTGTTCGACGGCGTGATGCAGAGTTCGCCGGACATAGACTATATAAAGTGGGACCTCAACCGCATGGTGGCGTCTTTCGGCAGCCCCTACCTTGGCGAGGCGCAGGACCGCTTCTTCATCGAATACACCCAGGGCTTCTACAGCGTGATGCGGCGCATCCGCGAGAAATACCCCCGCACTATGGTCCAGTGCTGCTCATCCGGCCCCGGCAGGGTCGATTACGGCGAGCTCGAATGGTTCAACGAAGTCTGGACCAGCGACGACACCGACGCCCGCGAGCGCGTGGGCATGCAGCATGCCATGTCCATGGTGTATCCCGCCTGCATAATGGCGTCGCACGTATCCACCGTCCCCAATCACCAGACACGCAACGTCACGCCCCTCAAGTTCCGCTTCGACGTGGCGTGCCAGGGGCGCCTCGGCCTCGAGCTTCAGCCCAAGTACCTGTCAGACGAAGAGATGGCGCTGGTACGCCGCTGCGTGGAGTCGTACAAGGGCTTCCGCAAGATTGTGGAGACCGGAGACCTGTACCGCATCGGAAACCCCTGGGACAGCGATTTCTACGGTTCCATGTACGTGACGCCGGACAAGTCGAAGGCCGTTGTCTATACCTACTGCATAGGCTTCCGCCAGCTGGCCTGCGAAGGGCATCCGTTCCGCCTCAAGGGGCTCGATCCGTCGAGGAAATACAAGGTGACGGAGCAGAATGTGGACGAATCCTGCTGGTGGGGCGACGGAGGCGTGTTCTCAGGCGCTTTCCTGGCCAGCGGTGCATTCAACCCGCAGCTGCCGGCGCTCTATTCCTCCGCCGTATTCGTGCTGGAGGCCCAGTAGCGGGCCCTCGTCAATGATCATCAGCCTCGAAGGCCGCCATGCGTTCTTCGAGCAGTTCGAACTGGTCGCCCCTGATGCGGCTGGAGCACACGCGCACGCCTTTGCGGCAGCTGCCCATCTTGTCCAGGCTTACGGTGCTCACGCCGTAGGCGATGAGTTCGTCCACAAGCATGGCGCTGCTCATGCCCGGATAGCTGAGGGTGAAGAAGAAGCCGTCTCCGATGCGGCCCGAGGCGTCCTGCTCATAGCTGATGGAGAAGCCGTGGCGCAGGAATATTTCCTTCATGCGGGCAGCCCTGGCACCGTATTCGCCCACGTCGTCCACAAAGCGGAGACTCCCCTCGCAGCTGCGGTCCATCATGGCGGCAAGTCCATACTGGGTGCTTGCGGTGCAGCCCGAGGTGATCATGTCCATGATGCCGCCGGTAAGCGTAAGGCCGAAGATGCCGGAACCGCCGTATCTCTCCTTAAACGCCGGGAAGCGGCTGTTGTAGAGCTCAGGCCCCACGCAGAGCACGCCTATGCGCTGGCCGGCGTAGGAGTAGATCTTGGAGCCCGACAGCAGGAGCATGCAGTTCTGCGTGTACCTTGCCACCGTGGGCGGATAGGGCGCCTGGTACGGGATGCCGTAACCGGCCTTGCGGAAGTCCATGCAGAAGTACGCAAGGTCTTCTATTACAATCGTTTGGGTTTCGTCCGCCAGCTTTGCCACAATCTGCAGCTCCCCGTCCGAGAGGCACATCCAGGAAGGGTTGTTGGGATTGGAGTACATGATTGCGGCGTACTCCCCTCCCTCGAGCTCGGCACGGAGGCCCGCTTCGAATCCGGACTCCCTCAGTTCGGCCACCTCGACTCCCTTCCAGCTGATGCCGAGTATGGCCATCTGCTGCTTGTTGGCGGAGAAGCTGGGCTCGAAAACCAGCACCTTGCTGCGGCCGGGCCTGCACTGGCTGGCTGCGGCAAGCGCCCCGAAAGAGCCGAACATGGAGCCCGTGGTGGGAATGTGGTACCTGGGCTCCCAATCGATATCAAGGAAGGCCTTGACGAAGCGCGACGACGCCTCCTTGAGTACCGGAAGGCCGTCAACCGGCGGGTACTTTGAGCCCACGCCGGCGTCAAGGGCAGCTTTTTCAGCCTCCACGCCCACGAGGTTGGGACCGAAGCCCGGAGAACCCAACTCCATGTGTATCACGGGGATACCCGTCTCCCTCTCAAGATAGCCGGCGAGGCGGGCGTTCTCCATAATGGTGGCAACGCCCGCGCTGGCTATGTTGCAACGGCGGCATGCCTCCGCCATCGTTTCCCGGCTGAAAACTCTCATGCCCGAATGCTATTTCATGTATGAATAACGGTAGTCCACAGGTGAGACGAGGGTCTCCTTGATGACTCTGGGAATGACCCAGCGGATGAGGTTGAACTCGCCGCCGGCCTTGTCGTTGGTGCCGCTCGCCCTGGCCCCGCCGAAAGGCTGGAGGCCTACTACCGCGCCCGTGGGCTTGTCGTTGATGTAGAAGTTGCCGGCCGCGTAACGCAGCTGCTCCGTAATCTTCTCCACCGCAAGGCGGTCCTGCCCGAACACGGCGCCCGTGAGGCCGTAGGGCGAGGTTTCGTCGCAGAGGCGTACGGCCTGCTCAAGCTCGCTGTCTTCGTAAGGATAGACGGTGAGCACGGGGCCGAAGATCTCCTCCTCCATGGACTTGAAATGAGGGTCTGTGGTCTCGATTACAGTGGGCTCGACGAAGTATCCCACGCTCTTGTCCCTGCCGCCGCCGAGGACTATCTTCGCGTCCGGAGACTTCTCGGCATAGGATACATATCCGTCTATCTTGTTCCAGGAGGCCTCGTCTATGACTGCGTTGATGTAGTTGCCATGGTCCATGACGTCACCCATCTTGACCTCGGACGCATACTGCTTCATGATGGCCAGCACATCGGGCCAGAGACTCCTGGGGATGTACATCCTGGATGCGGCGGAGCATTTCTGCCCCTGGAATTCGAAGGCGCCGCAGAATGCAGCGGTGGCGACTGCCTTTACGTCTGCGCTCGGGTGCACGAAGATGAAGTCCTTGCCGCCGGTCTCTCCCACGAGGCGCGGGTAGCTCACATAGTGGCCGAGATTCTCTCCCGCCTGCCTCCAGAGGCTGTTGAAGGTGTCTGTGGAGCCTGTGAAATGTATGCCGGAGAACCATTTGGACGAGGTTGCGACCTTGCCGATGAGGGCTCCGCTGCCGGGCAGGAAGTTGACCACGCCGTCGGGCAGGCCGGCTTCCTTGTAAAGCTTCATGAGATAGTAGTTGGAGAGGGTTGCGGTGGTGGAAGGCTTCCAGATGGCCACGTTGCCCATGAGGACGGGAGTCATGCACAGGTTGGAGGCTATGGATGTGAAGTTGAAAGGGGTCACCGCCAGGATGAAGCCCTCCAGGGCGCGGAATTCGGTCTGGTTGAGGTTGGCCACGCCGTTGCGGGGCTGCATGCCGTAGATCTTGGACGCGTAATGCACGTTGTAGCGGAAGAAGTCGATGGTCTCGCAGGCCGAGTCTATCTCCGCCTGGTAGATGTTCTTCGACTGGCCGAGCATGCAGGCCGCGTTCATGATGGGACGGTATTTGGTGGCGAGGAGCTCCGCGCATTTGAGGATTATCGCGGCGCGGGTGGTCCAGGGGGTGCGGCTCCATTCCTTATGGGCTTCCATGGCAGCATCTATTGCCATGCGGACTTCTTTCTCGCCGGCCTTGTGGAACGTAGCCAGCACGTGGCCGTGCTCGTGGGGGCACACCACCTTGCCGGTGTCTCCGGTGCGGATTTCCTTACCGCCGATTATAAGGGGTATGTCAAGCACAGTATTGTACTGGCGCTGGAGCTCTGCGTCAAGGGCGATGCGCTCCGGGGAACCCTCCAGATAGCTCTTTACGGGCTCGTTCTGGGGAAGGGGGAATTGAATGACTGCGTTATTCATTGCCTGTGGTTTTATGCTAATTCTTCAAAAACTTCCTTGATGATGCCGGTGGCCTCGAGCAGCTGCTCCTCGGTGATGACGAGAGGAGGTGCGAAGCGGATGATATGGCGGTGTGTGGGCTTTGCCAGGAGGCCTTTCTCCGCAAGCCTGAGGCAGATGTCCCATGCCTCGATGCCGTTGGCGGGCTCGGTGATGACCGCGTTGAGCAGGCCCTTGCCGCGTACCGACTTGAGGTAAGGCGAGCGGATCTTGGATATCTCCTCGCGGAAGATCCTGCCCAGGCGGGCGGCGTTCTCCGTGAGCTTCTCGTCGCGAATGACCTCCAGGGCCGCCACGGCGACCTTTGCCGCGAGCGGGAATCCTCCGAAGGTGGAGCCGTGCTCGCCGGGGAGTATGGTCAGCATGATTTCGTCGTCGGCGAGGACCGCCGAAACGGGAAGGGTGCCTCCGGAGAGGGCTTTTCCTATGGTTATCATGTCGGGACGGACGCCCTCATGGTCGCAGGCGAACATGCGGCCGGTGCGGCCTATTCCGGTCTGGACCTCGTCGGCCACGAACAGCACGTTGTGGCTGTGGCAGAGCTCGTAGCATTTCTTTATATAGCCGTCGTCGGGTACGTAAACTCCGGCCTCGCCCTGTATGGGCTCGACCAGCATGGCGCAGATCCTGTCGCCCTTTTCGTCCAGCACCTTCTCCAGAGCCGCGGTGTCGTTGTACGGAATCTGGATGAATCCGGGGGTGAAGGGACCGTACTGGGAATAGCTGTCGGGGTCGGAGCTCATGGTGACTATTGTGATGGTACGGCCGTGGAAGTTGCCTTCGCACACCACTATGAGGGCCTCGTTCTCGGGTATGCCCTTGACCTTGTAGCCCCAGCGGCGGGCAAGCTTGAGTGCCGTCTCCACGGCCTCTGCGCCTGAATTCATGGGGAGGAGCTTGTCGTAACCGAAGAATTCGGTGGCGAATTTCTCATAAGGGCCGAGGCAGTCGTTGTAGAAGGCGCGCGAGGTGAGGCACAGCTTCTGCGCCTGGTCTGTGAGAGCCTTTACGATCTTGGGGTGGCAATGTCCCTGGTTCACGGCGGAATAGGCGGAAAGGAAATCAAAGTAGCGCTTGCCTTCGACATCCCATACGAACACTCCTTCCCCGCGCTCCAGCACTACGGGAAGCGGGTGATAGTTGTGGGCGCCGTAACGCTCTTCCATGGCGATGTAATCGGCAGATGACAGTTTGTTTTGCATGTTGTAAGTTAATTATGTGGAACTATTGTTTGCGTTTATTTGAGCAGTTCTTCAAAGCGTGTCAGGCGTCCGGTGATGTAGTCTTTCACGACGCCCACTTCACCGGCATAATTTCCCTTTACCTGCGGGTTCATATGCTCGTACGAGCTGAGTATGGGCCAGCGCTTGAAGTTCAGGCGCTGCGACTCGTCCAGCAGGGCTGCCGTCCGGTCCACGTAGTCGTTAAGGTCCATCAGCGAGGGCTTTACCTCTTTCCATATCTCGATTAGGCGCGCATGCGCCTGGGGATCGTTCTTGACTATGCGGGTCACCATGGTACGTACCGCGTCCGCGGCCACGGAGCCGTTGCTCGCATATATGAAATCCCCCAGCTTATTGATCGGATAGGTGCGGTAGTCGTTGTCGAACGCGAGGTCGTAATCCCAGACGGGGCCTGTGAAAAGCGGGCCATCCGATGCGTCCTTGTACATGTTCACGCTCCAGTAGGTGTCTGTGTTGCCGCTGAATTCCCCCACTATGAAGTTGCGCAGGAAACTGTCCAGGTCCAGATACTTGCGGTAGCCTTTGTCAGGGTCTGTATAGTTTGAGGCGAACACCGCCTTCTCCATATTGGCGAAACAGTTCTTGATGAGGGTCAGCTGCTCCGCCGTGATCTTGTCGTAGTCGGGATCCTTTATCGTGACGGGGATGCCTTTGGACGAATAGAAATAAAGCTCTTCCGTATAGCAGTAGGCGTCTATCTCGATGAGAAAACCGTCCTTTGCGGGGACCCGCGCCGTGCCTGTTTCGACCTGGTCGCACAGCTGGTAGCAGCCCTCGTACTCGCCGTTGAGGACCACGTCCACCGGAGTGCAGTACGGAGTATAGGCCATGCCCACGCGGCGGCTCACCTCGAAGGCGAGGATGTTGCGCATGAGAGTCTTGTCGCCGTAATTGCTCAGGAGCGTCCACTTCTTGTCCTTGGCCGGGGCGTCCAGAACGTTCTCCTTGGAGTCGAACTTTATCTTGTACGGCTTCTTGGGGAAGCCCCAGCTGGCGTTGCCGCGCCCCCGGACGCCGGTCTCGGAAGTGGAGAGGAGCTTCTTTCCGTCGTCCGAGATTATATAGACATTGGACGTGACGTATTCCGTCTTTGAGGTGATGGGCTTGGCGTTCTTCGTGTTGATGACTACGGTGGGGAGATTGGTGAGCTGGCACAGGCGGGAGTCGTTCCCCTCGCCCCTGGTGCCGTAGAAAGCGAGTTCCGCAAGGTTGCAGCGGGCATCCGAAGGACCTACGTAACGCACGTAGCGGAAGCCGCGGGAGCACTGCACGTCCACGTACTGCATCTGCCCGGAGACGCCCCGGTTCCTTATTATGGCAAGCGGAAGGGCGTCGCTGAAATCGGGCTGGTTGGCGCCTTCCAGCATGGCAAGCTGCACCCGCCCCTCCTGGGTGGCGCGCGGGGCATAACCCACCTTGCTTATGACGTGCTTCTCTCCAAGGTCGAGGCCGACCCAGGTTCCGCTCCTGTCGTAACTTGCGAAGAAAGTGTCGAAGTTGCCGTCGAAGACATTCTCGCGAACGTTCACGGTCGTGGATGCATAACCGGTGCTGTAATCGACGGATTTGGAAGTGCCGATGACTTCTCCCGAAAGCCTGTCCGGTTCCACGTCCGCCGGCGGTTCGGTTCCCGGGTCCTCTCCCGGATCCTCCCCGGGGTCCTCCTGAGGATCTTCTCCGGGATCATCCTCTGGATTGTCCCCGGACCCCTGGTTCTGGCCGGGATCGTCGGTCTGCTCCTCCGGAGGAATGACCTCGATGTTGTCTTCTTCGCAGGAATTGGGAATCAGGCACAAAGCCCCCATGACGAGCGCGAATACCAGCAGGCGGAGTGACTTCTTTACGGACATATTCGCAAAGATAACAATTATTTCACGCATGTGTGCAAGAAAGCGGCCCCTGTTCTTCCAGATAATTGGCTATATTTGCAGAGTCATGAAAAGGATACTGTCAATTCTCGCAGCCGCCGCGATCTGCCTTCCCGCGGCTTCCCAGGTCAAACTCTCCGTCCATGAAGACAGCACCGGCCAGCCGGTCATACCAGCAGAGCTGTTCGGGCAGTTTTCCGAGCACCTCGGACGCTGTATCTACGAAGGCATCTGGGTGGGGCCGGACTCCGACATCCCCAACACGGACGGCTACCGTACGGACGTCCTGGAGGCCCTCAAGGCGCTGCACATCCCTGTGCTCCGCTGGCCCGGAGGCTGCTTTGCCGACGAATATCACTGGATGGAGGGCATAGGCCCCAGGGATGAGCGCCGCAGGATAGTCAACAACAACTGGGGCGGCACCCTGGAAGACAATTCCTTCGGCACGCACGAGTTCCTGAACCTCTGCGAGCTGCTCGGTACAGAGCCCTACATCAGCGGCAACGTGGGTTCCGGCACCGTGGAGGAGATGGCAAAATGGATTGAATACATGACCGCTTCCCAGGGGTCGATGGCGGAGCTGCGCGCCCGCAACGGACGCCCGGAACCCTGGAAGGTGAAATACCTCGGCATAGGAAACGAGACCTGGGGCTGCGGCGGCAACATGACCGCCCAGTACTACTCCGACGTCTATAAGCGCTACTCCCTCTACACCCGCAACTACGGCTCCAACGCCCTGTTCAAGGTGGCCTGCGGCGCTTCCGGCGACGATTACGAATGGACACGCACCATGATGCAGAACAGCCGCAGCCTCATGGACGGTCTGTCGGTCCACTATTACACTGTAAAAGACTGGAACAGAAAGGGTTCCGCCACGGAATTCACCCCGGAGGAATACTATACCACCCTCACCACCACGGCCCTCATAGAAGACATACTCGCCAGGCACATCGCGATTATGGATTCGTTCGACCCGGAACGCAGGGTGGCACTGGTGCTGGACGAGTGGGGCACATGGTTCGACGTCGAGCAGGGCTCCAACCCCGGTCACCTCTTCCAGCAGAACACCATGCGCGACGCCATGGTCGCCGCCATCAACCTCAACATATTCACCCGCTTCGTGGAGCGCCTGAGAATGGCCAACATAGCCCAGGTCGTCAACGTGCTTCAGGCCATGGTGCTCACCGACGGCCCGCAGATGGTGCTGACGCCCACCTACCACGTTTTCCGCATGTTCTCCGTACATCAGAACGCCGCCCGCATCCCGGTGGAATACGCCTGCGGCAAGATTGCCTCCGGCGACGGGCGTACGGTGGACGACTTCAGCGCCGCATCGTCCAGGGACGCCTCCGGCGCCATCCACATCAGCCTTGCCAATCCTTATCTGGACAAGGCCGTTACGGTGGAAATCAGCTTCGACTCGCTCCGCCCCGGCGCCGTGTCGGGAGAGATACTCAAGGCGTCCGGCATATCGGCCCACAACGAATTCGGGAAAGCCCCGGAAGTGGCCCCTGCGGCCCTCGACGGCATCTCAAGATGCGGGAAGACGCTCAAGCTCAAGCTGCCCGCGGCGTCCGTCGCAGTCCTGGAAATCAAATAACCGTATCATACCATGTTTACCAACCGCCTCAAACTCATCATCCTGGGCTGCCTGGCCCTGGTATCGCTTTCCTGCACCCGTCCTGCCACTCCAGGTTACGACCACGTGGTGCTGATAGGCTTCGACGGCCTCGCCGCCACGAACCTGGACACGACGGACTGCATGCCCTTCCTCAGGAGCCTCGCCGGCAAAGGCGCATGGACGCTTCACAAACGTGCGGTCCTTCCCACATGGAGCGCCGCAAACTGGGCTTCGATGTTCATGGGCGTCGGCCCGGACGGCACCGGATACACGCAGTGGGACTCCAAGTTCTCCGTATTCACCCCGTCCGACAGGGGCCCCGGAGGCATGTTTCCCACAGTCTTCACGCAGTTGCGAATCGCCGATCCCGCTGCGGAATCATTCTGCGCATTCCAGTGGGACGGAATCAATTACGTGATAGACTCTACCGCCGTCTCCCACACCAGGCTGTTCACGGAGAGCCCCGAGGGCAGTGACGAAATGGCGGAATACGCAGCCGGATACATCGTGGAAAAGCAGCCGGCGCTGTCCATACTCGTATGGGACTACCCGGACGCCACCGGCCACACCAAAGGCTGGTATTCACAGGATTACTTCGAAATGCTCCCCCTGCTGGACAGGAACCTGCAGACTGTCGTGGAGGCTATAGAAGCCTCGCCGATGGCATTCCGAACGCTTATTATCGTTACCTCAGACCATGGCGGGCATGAGTTCGGCCACGGCATGGAGCTGGACTCAGACCTCTTCAGCCCGCTTGTCCTGTACGGCCCCGGAGTGAAGCAGAAAGAAATGAAAGGCGCTATATATCAGTACGATATAGCAGCAACTATAGCATCCGCACTGAGGCTTCCCGTGCCCGCATCCTGGCGCGGCAGGCCCATAGAGGAAGCTTTCAACTGATCCACCCGCCCACTTTGGGAATCTTCCGGAGCAGCACGCAGAAAAGGGCGGTTCCGAAGAAAGAGATGAGCGCCGTTGCAATTATCTGCAGCGGCGTTGTCCATATGCCCAGAAGGCCGTCGGCCCCGGTTCCGAGGGACGCGCGCAGCCATGCAGAGACGCTTCCCAGGATGAGCATGTGGCAGAGGTACATGCCGTAACCGGCCTTCGATACAGGCATGATGACGGCATTGAAGAAACGTCCGCCTTTCTCTATCTTGCGGAACAGGAGTATCCATGCCAGGGTCATGAGCGCCACGCCCAGCGTGTCGTTCAGCCATGGCCCCTCCCAAAGCGCAGCAAGGCCTACAGGGCCTTCTGCGGGGAATGAGCCCTGCGAATCGGCCCAGACCCTGCTGAGGAATCCGCCGCAGCAGACTGCGAATCCGCCAAGGAACGCCGGAACTGCGACGGCCAGGGTGCGGCCCCAGGACAGGCGGCCGGCGAATCTGCGGAAATACAGCCCCAGGAGCAGGTATCCCACGAATCCGCTAAGGTAATAGAAGACGCCGTATGTGTTCCAGCTGGCCTCGCCCCAGAGCGGGAATTTTGCCGCATTGGGGATGCCGGATGGCCCGTAGATTACGGGAGCCGCTCCGCCCGCAAACTGGCGTATCAGGGGTATGATCGTAGTAAAGAGCCAGATGCCCAGATATACCTGCAGTTCCCTCTTCCCCACTTTTTCCGCCCATGGCGACAGCAGCGGCATCACAAGGTACAGCCCTATCAGCATATACACGAACCACAGATGCCCTGCGGCGTAGTTGAAGTTGAGCAGCAGGTCCTTGAAGTTCTGCACCGGCTCTCCCCAGACAAGCGCATAGACTACGGTCCAGAAAAGGAACGGCGGCAGTATGCGCACGACCCTTTTCCTGAAGAATTCGCCCGTTGGGTAATGCAGGGGGAACTGGAGGTAGGCCGATGCGAAAACGAACAGGGCCACTGCCGCCCTCGGGAGGGAGTTCAGCACCGCTACCCATATGGCATCGGCTTTCGTAAGGATGAGCGAGCCTTCGCCGCCCAGGTAGAACGGCTCGCAGCTGTGCGTGGCCATCACCAGGAAGCATGCGGTGACGCGCATCCAGTCCAGCCAGACTTCCCTGGTCTCCGGGGTGGCTTTTACGGAAGGCATTACCGGAACAGGCCTTTGATGAGGAACCAGAGTACCGGAACCAGGAGCGCCGGTAGGTAATTGAGTGTCTTGCAGTCCTTTATCTTAAGCAGGGAGAGGCCCGACGAGAGAATCAGCACGCCTCCCACGATTGCAAGCTCGTTGATCATGGTGCCCTGCAGGAGCGCCGACTCGGCGGCGAACTTCCCGAGCAGGTAGAAGAAACCCTGCCAGCAGAAGAGTATGCCGGCGGCTACGGCGATGCCTATTCCGTAGGATGCGGCGAAGACCATGGAGGTGACCAGGTCCAGCGTGGCATTGGTATAAAGGAAGGTATTGTCTCCGGTGGTGGCGCTCATGATGGGGCCGACGATGGAGAAAGTGCCCACGCAGAACAGCAGGCAGGCAGTGATGAGTCCGTTGGCCAGGCCTTCCCCGCCCCTGCGCGCGATGAGGGCCTTGGTGCGGCCGTCCAGGTCGAGGGCCGTTCCTGCAACGCCGCCTATCGCCAGGCTAAGAATGAACAGCACCGGGAATTCGCTCTTGGGAAGATTCTGGGTAAAGGTGCTCACGCCGAGCGCCATAGACGCCAGGCCCATGGCCCAGTACAGCACATCCTTGTACTTGTCTCCGAGCCCGCGCTTCAGCAGGCTTCCCACTATCGACCCCACGATGATGCAGGCGGTATTGACTATGGTTCCGAGCATAACGGCAGCAAATATAACAAAAAAAAATCTCGAACTTGTCGTTCATCCTACTACGACTATACCCGCCACCAGTGTCGCCGGTATCCCAAGGGCCATTCCTATCAGAGCGCCTTTAATGTGGAACCAATAGTCATGGTAGGCTTCAGTCATGTCTTCTGTCCCTGGAATCACAAAATGCTTGTCGTGGCAGAACCAGAGGCAATCCAGCACCAAAGCATCGAACCAGTTGACCACAGCCCACAGGGCATAGCCAGTCAGTGCTCCGCACCAAAAAGAAGTGCTGCCATTCACATACTTGACCAGCAGTCCCAACAGGACTCCGAATATGGCAATGGCCATCACCTTTTTGACGTAGAACACCATTCCTCCGGGTTTATTGCCGGCATCCACCAGACCCAATTCATCGCAGCGTTCGATAATGGCTGGCGGATAGTTGAAGATGCTCTTGATTGGATTCCGGGACATCAGGAATACGAACAGCGTGAATATAGCGCATGCAAAAATGGATTCTAGAAGGAAGATCATTGGCAGATGAAATTAACGATGGCAAAAAACAAAATCCTATCTTGTACTGATTGAACATCAGGCCAAATATACGGGTTTTATTGTAAACTTTGGGCCATTCTTGATCCGAGACCAGAAAGATACCTTCGGCGGGAACAATTAAATCCGGGGCGCGCAAAGCCAGCAGGCTGGTTTTCAGCCAGATATGCAATCTGCCTGCAGCTTTTTTACCGCAGGAAGAACAAGGTTCTCATTGACAATCAAGCATTTAGCTTTGCGCCTC
>JAFZLQ010000096.1 GCA_017551425.1 Bacteroidales bacterium
CTGGACAAGTTCCCGAAGGACCTGTGCAGCGCCACGCAGCTGCTGATGGCGAACATGGGCCCCGCCGAGGTCGCCTATCTGCTGCCGCTGGCCACCGCGCTTCGCGCAAGGGGCGTCTCCGTGGAAGTTTACCCCGACGCCGCCAAGCTCAAGAAGCAGTTCGACTACGCCGACCGCAAAGCCATCCCCTTCCTGTCCATCACCGGCGAAGCCGAAATCGCGCAGGGGCTCGTGAACCTCAAGAATCTCGCCAGCGGTGAACAGAAGTCCTTCGGCCGCGAGGACCTGGACGGCATCCTCGGCTTCATGGCCTGACTTTTGCGGTGTTTTAACCCTATATGCATATTATTGATAACACTTTACCGATATGAAAAAAACTCTTCTGCTTCTTTCCGCCCTGTTCCTGGCGGTGGCCCTGAACGCCCAGAACGGCCCGTACGGCATCAAGTCCGGACACTTGAAATATGAGAACCAGACCAGCGGCGGCACCCAGTACAACGAACTCTGGTTCGACGACTACGGCCTGCTCCGCAAGCAGCATGACCAGATCATGATGGAAGGCATGGGGAACTACCATACCGAAATCCTGATGCGCGACAACAAGATCTACTCCAGCGCCTGGTTTGACGATGAAAGGACGAACGAAGCCGGCATGACCGAGGGGTTCCCGGACCTCAATTTCATGAACCCGAGCGAGCAGTTCAAGAAAGACAGCCAGCTCAAGGAAGCCGGCACCGAAGAGGTCTTCGGAAAGCCCTGCAAGATCTTTACCTACAAGCAGAAGGAGCTTCTCCGTACGGTCAGCTACAAGGTCTGGGTCTGGGAAGGCATCATCCTGAAGATGGAGACCAAGGGCATTCTCGGCGCCAACAACTCCCAGATGGTGACTTTGCTGGAGGAAAACGTCAAGATTCCCGCCTCCACGTTCGCCATCCCGGAGAAGGTCAAGGAAATCAAGAAGAAATAATTACATGCCCATTATATGAAAAACTGCATCCTTCTTCCCCTCATCGCAGCGGGCTGCCTGCTGGCCTCCGGCACCGCTGCGCAGACCGTCACCGCCCTGGAGAACGGCCAGTACCTTATCACCAACGACGACATCGCCATGACCGTCGATGCCGCCCACGGCGGCAAGATCCTCTCCTTCAAGCTCGGCGAGGCCGAAGTCCTCAACCAGGGCCGTTTCCCGAACTCCTTCGGCAGCACCTTCTGGACCAGCCCGCAGGCTGAATGGAACTGGCCGCCGGTGGCGGAATACGACACCAAGCCGTTCAGCGCCGAGATCAAAGACGGCGCCCTGGTGCTTACCGGCGAGAAGTCCGAGCGTTTCGGCTACCGCATCCGCAAGCGTTTCGAGACCAACCCGGAGGACGGCGCCATCGTCATCACCTATACCATCGTCAACGAATCCGGCGAGACCCGCAAGGTCGCTCCCTGGGAGATCTCCCGCGTGCCCAACGGCGGCGTGGTCTACTTCGACGCCCCGTCGGTCGAGCCCGCCAACAACATGGAAGGACTCCCCTTCACCTTCTCTCACGGCCTTGCCTGGTACGTGATGGACGAGGCCTCCATGAACCGCAAGATCAATGCCGACGGCAAGGGCTGGCTCGCTTTCAGCGCGAACGGTCTGCTGTTTATCAAGGTCTTCGACAACATCGATGCGGCCCAGGCCGCTCCCGGCGAAGCGGAGATACAGCTCTACGCCAACCCCGGCAAGACCTTCGTCGAGATCGAGGAGCAGGGCCCCTACACCACCCTGCAGCCCGGCGCCGAGCTCAGCTGGACCGTCCGCTGGTACCTGCTTTCCAACAGGTATGGCGACAGCCCGTCCGAAGACCTGGCGGCCTTCACCCGGCAGCTCATCCAATAACCCGCTTTGTAAAACCATAAAAAAAACTCCCCGCGTCCGGATAACGGCACGCGGGGAGTATTCTTATGCAAATCTATTACCTCTTATAGAAGCACTTGCCCATGCCTGCGCAGAAGCCATAGGCTTCCGTGCCGCTGTCTGCAACGCAGAAGCCGAAGTTGCAGAGATCCATCGCAATTTCATGCTCGTTCTCGGCATTTAAGTATATCTGGAACTTGAACCTCCACGGATGGTCCCTATATTCAGGGTTGCCCTCGCTCGGCTCCTCGCCCATTTCCTTCATCTGATTGATCGTGTACCACTTGTACTCGCCACGAAGCTCGAATGTTTCAGGGTTCATATTGTATTCACCGTCCTCATTGCTGGCATTCCAGCCGAAGGACCAGTGATCCTGGTCGGTAACCTCTATCTCCAAGGCCTTCCAGATGTGGTCGTCGTCCGTGGTGATGCTCATCTTGCCGTCAGAAAGGGTGAAGGTACCCTGGATATGTTCACCCCATATGGGGACATACAGATCCACAGTGTTGCCTTCCACCAGCAGACACATGTTGTAATCAACCTGGTCGGTATATTCCGCGGGTTTCACTCCATCGTGCGGGGCATCCCACCTGCCGTCAGTGAGCGTTCCGGATGCCACCGTGGCACCGTCTTTCCTGTAAATGTCACAGATACGGTTCTTGATGGTTGTCCCGTCGATTTCAAATTCGTCATCATATACAAGAACGAGCCAGGCCTTTCCTCCGGTGAGAACGACCGGCGCCACATCCTTGTCCGTCGATCCCTCGAACGTCCGGGTCAGATTGCTGCCGTCGTACGACCAGGTGCCCTTCTGTTCAGTATCACCCTCATAAGCGGTGTAGGTAAAGGTCCCGTCTTGTTTGAGATTGAGAACCGGGAAAGACCCGTTGGGATTCTTCCAGGTACCATAGAGATCCTTGGAGGGATTCTCGGCGGCAGCCTGCTTGACGGAGACGGTCTGGGTCAGGCCCTCACCGCTGATGGTGATCGTGGCGTTGCGCTCCTCGAAGGCCTTGTTCTCTTCGATGCTGAAGACCAGTTTGCTCTCCGACAGGGCTTTCGTGCCGGTCTGCTTGATCCAGTCGGCGCTGGCCTTGGCGGTGAAGTTCACATTGGCCTGGACGGCCACCTCGATCGTCGTCGCCGCAGCCCCGACCTCGAAGCTCTTTGACGTGACGAGCAAGCCGTTGCTGGCGCCCTGCTTGACCGTGACGGTCTGCTTCAGGTCCTCGGAGGTGATGGTGACCGTAGAAGTGCGGTCGTCATAGGTGGAGTTGGGTTCGCAGGTCACCGAGACGGTGACAGGCTTCTTCGAGCCTTTTCCGCTGGTCGGGGAGACGCGCACCCAGCTATCCTTCGCGCTGGCCGTCCAGTCTTTGGTGGCGGTAAAGGTGATCGAAGCGCTGCCGCCGGAGACGGCGGATTCCAGGTTGGAGGGACCGCTGAGGGTCAGCTCCGGCTTCTGGCAGGCTGCCAGGCAGAGCACCGCTGCCCCAAGCAGGAAGAGAATCTTTCTAGTCATAGTATTCAATTAATAAATGGTTGTCAGCAAAGTTTTACAAATAGATGCAATTATTCCGAGGAAGTCTATCTCAAAACCTATAAATCGGACTCGCAAATACTTAAAACCCGCACCCCAAACACTGGGATGCGGGTTTTACAATGTGTCGGACAATCCGGAATGCTACTGGACGAGTGCGACGATTTCGCCCTTCTCCACGGTCTTGCCCTGCGGAGCGGTCACGGCGACGACCTGTCCGTCCACGGCCGGCAGGAGCTCCTCCATACCGTACCAGGTCTGGACATAGCCGCAAGGCTTGCCGGCGGCGACCTTCGTGCCGACGGCAGGGGCGGTGGAAGGACCGTCCACATCGACCTGCCAGAGCATCTGGCCCTTGGCGGGCGCCTGGACGGGCGTGGCCTTGGGATATTTCGC
>JAFZLQ010000097.1 GCA_017551425.1 Bacteroidales bacterium
ATAATATCGAACCCAAGAAAAAGAACGTTTAGAGATGAGACACAATAAAGCTATCAATCATCTTGGTCGTCAGAGCGGTCACCGCAAGGCTATGCTGGCCAATATGGCTTCTTCCCTGATCCTGCACAAGCGTATCACCACCACCGTGGCCAAGGCAAAGGCTCTCCGCAGCTATGTCGAACCGCTTATCACCAAGTCCAAGGAGGATTCCACCCACTCCCGCCGCGTAGTGTTCAGCTACCTCAAGGACAAGAACGCCACTGCAGAGCTCTTCCGCACCGTGGCTCCCAAGGTGGCAGACCGTCCGGGCGGATACACCCGCGTGCTCCACACCGGTTTCCGTCAGGGAGATGCAGCCGAGATGGCACTCATAGAGCTTGTCGACTTCAACGAGGCCGCCCTCGCAACCGCCCCCAAGGCAGAGAAGAAGGCCACCCGTCGCAGCCGCGCAAAGAAGGCCGAAGCTCCCGCCCCCGCTCCCGCAGAGGAAGCAAAGGCTGAATAAGACCTTCCCCACACAGAGGCCCCGTCAGTTATACTGTCGGGGCTTTGTTTTTTTCGTATAAAATCGTTACTTTCGTTGCTCGAACTAATAACCGAAGCTTATGAATCCTTTGTTCTATGCAGTTCCCTGCGCTTCGCTTCTGGCGCTGCTCTTCGCCTTCATCTTCTACCGTCAGATGAAGAGGCAGGACGAGGGCACTCCCACCATGAAGCAGATAGCGCAATACGTCCGCGAGGGCGCAATGGCATACCTGCGTCAGCAGTACAAGGTCGTGGTCATAGTATTCCTGATCATGGCCGTTTTCTTTGCCGTGCTGGCCTATGTCTTCCACGTCCAGAACCCCTGGGTGCCGTTCGCATTCCTCACCGGAGGTTTCTTCAGCGGCCTCGCCGGTTTCGTGGGCATGAAGACTGCCACCTTCGCCTCAGGCCGTACCGCCAACGCCGCCCGCCGCAGCCTCAACGCAGGCCTTAAGGTGGCCTTCCGCAGCGGCGCGGTAATGGGCCTCACCGTGGTCGGTCTCGGCCTGCTGGACATCGCCCTCTGGTACATAGTTCTCAACGCATGCATAACGGACGCCTCCGAGGCGCAGAAGCTGGTGGTAATCACCACCACCATGCTCACATTCGGCATGGGCGCATCCACCCAGGCCCTGTTCGCCCGTGTGGGCGGCGGCATCTATACCAAGGCCGCCGACGTAGGCGCAGACATAGTCGGCAAGGTGGAATCAGACCTTCCTGAAGACGATCCCCGCAACCCCGCCACCATCGCAGACAATGTCGGAGACAACGTCGGAGACGTGGCCGGCATGGGCGCAGACCTCTACGAGTCCTACTGCGGCTCAATCCTGTCCACCATGGCCCTGGGAGCGTCGGCTTTCTATGCCCTCGGCCCCGAGATGCAGACAAAGGCGATCCTCGCCCCCATGCTCATCGCAGCCGTCGGCGTGCTGCTGTCTGTCGTGAGCATA
Source organism: Bacteroidales bacterium (assembly GCA_017551425.1). The sequence goes on from JAFZLQ010000097.1 coordinate 1,476, forward strand.
TTCACCGTACGCACCCGTGAGGGCGCGGGCATGGCGCAGCTCCTCAAGAGCATGAGCTTCGGCACCAACATGGCCGCCATCCTCAGCGGTGTGGCCACCTTCGGCATCCTCGCCCTCGTGTTCGGCGTACAGAACAACGACTGGTGGCACTTCAGCTGTTCTGTGGTCGCAGGCCTCGTGGCTGGCGTCGTCATCGGCAAGGCTACCGAATACTACACCTCGCATTCGTACAAACCCACGCAGAAGCTGGCAGAGGCGTCCAAGACCGGCCCCGCGACGGTTATCATCAACGGCGTCGGCCTCGGTATGATTTCCACCGCCATTCCCGTCATCTCTATCGTATGCGCCATCGTGCTTGCGTACCTGTTCGCCATAGGATTCGACGTGCAGAACATGATGACGGCCGCCAGCCTCTCCAAGGGCCTGTACGGCGTCGCCATCGCAGCGGTCGGCATGCTTTCCACCCTCGGCATCACCCTTGCCACGGACGCATACGGCCCCATTGCAGACAACGCGGGCGGCAACGCCCAGATGAGCGAGCTCGAGCCTTCCGTGCGTGAGCGCACAGACGTCCTCGACGCCCTCGGCAACACCACCGCCGCAACCGGCAAGGGCTTCGCAATCGGCTCCGCAGCACTTACGGCCCTAGCCCTGCTGGCATCCTACATAGAAGAGATCAAGATCGCCCTCGAGCGCGCCGGCACAATGGTAGCGGGAGTCGCAGGCCAGGTGAAGGCGGCTGAGGCGTCCATCCTGGACATCCTCCACAATTACAACGTTTCGCTCATGAATCCCACCGTGCTCGCAGGCGTGTTCGTGGGCTCCATGATGGCCTTCCTGTTCTGCGGCCTCACCATGAACGCAGTGGGCCGTGCCGCTTCCAAGATGGTAGTCGAGGTACGCCGCCAGTTCCGAGAGATCAAGGGCATCCTCACCGGGGAAGGCACTCCGGACTACAAGCGCTGCGTGGAGATTTCCACCAAGGCGGCCCAGCATGAGATGCTCGGTCCCGCACTTCTCGCAATCATAGTGCCCGTGGTCGTAGGCCTCGTGCTCGGTGTGGCCGGCGTGCTCGGCCTGCTCATCGGCGGCCTTGGCGCAGGATTCGTGCTTGCAGTGTTCATGTCCAACTCCGGCGGCGCCTGGGACAACGCAAAGAAGTTCGTGGAAGAAGGCAACTTCGGCGGCAAGAACTCCGAGTGCCATCACGCCACCGTGGTGGGAGACACCGTGGGCGACCCGTTCAAAGACACTTCAGGCCCTTCGCTCAACATCCTCATCAAGCTCATGAGCATGGTGAGCATTGTGATGGCAGGCCTCACCGCAGGCTTCCATCTGCTGTAAATCGACATTATGGATATTCTAGCAATTCACTGGCACGTCGATCCCGTGCTCATACATATCGGAAGCCTCGGCATCCGCTGGTACTCCCTGTTGTTCGTGGCGGGATTCATTATCGGCTGGTACCTCTTCCGGTGGTTCTTCCGCAGGGAAGGCGTATCCGAGAAGCTTCTTGATCCGCTGCTCTACACCCTGCTGATCGCAACCATAGTGGGCGCCCGCCTCGGGCACTGCATCTTCTACGATCCGGCGTATTACTTCGGTTCCTGGAAAGGCTTTGCCGAGGTGTTCATGCCCTGGAAAGGCGGTCTCGCCAGCCATGGAGGGGCCATTGCCCTGCTGTTGGGAATGTGGTGGTTCACAGCGCATTACGGCAAGAAGAACCATTTCGATTACATCTGGCTGATGGACCATCTTGCCATAGCGGTGGCGTTCACCGGTGCCCTTATCAGGCTGGGCAACCTCTTCAACTCGGAGATTTACGGTCCCGTGACCGATGTCCCCTGGGGCGTCGTTTTCGAGCTCCGCGGAGAGACCGAACCGAGGCATCCCACCCAGATGTACGAATCCATAACCTACCTGGTGATAGGCTGCATCATGCTGTGGCTCTACAAGAACAGGCTGGACAAGCTGCACCGCGGCTTCTTCCTCGGGCTGTTCCTCGTGGTATGCTTCGGCATGCGCTTCATCATCGAGTACGTCAAGGAAGCCCGGATATTCTTCAACCTCGGTTTCACCACCATCAACATCGGGCAGCTGCTCTCCATCCCCTTCATCCTGTTGGGAATAGCCATGCTCATATATGCGGTGAAGGCGCGCAAGCCGGCCGCCGCAGAGAAGCCGGAGCCCGTGCAGAAGCCCAAGG
>JAFZLQ010000098.1 GCA_017551425.1 Bacteroidales bacterium
ACCAAGCTCGAACGCCGCCTCGACCGCGCCGCCCTCCGCGACATCTTCTGGCACATTTACGGAAACCCCGTAGGAGTTTTAAAGAAATAAAAAAAAGCGCTGCATTTTTTTGTTGCAGCGCTTTGTTTGTTAGATGGCTATCAGCAATCCGGCTGTTACCATTGTGTTGATTTCGTCGAGCGGAATCATCTGAGGCGTGAAGTTGTACATCATCGCATCGGTTCCGATGAAGAAGTTCACGATGGGGAACTTGAGGTTGAGGGCGGCACCGAAGTTGAAGCCGTACGTGCCGATGGCGGCGGAAGCCGCAACGCTGATGAAATCAAGAGGGGTGATGTCCAAACCGAGGCGGGCCTCAGAGTAATACTTCTGGAAGGTGCCAAGCAGACCGGCGCTGAGCCTGTCGTAGAAAGGCATCTTGTACTTTGCGCCCAGGACGAAGGAATAGTCCAGGCCGGAGGTGAACTTGCCGGAAATGTTCTCGAAACGGAGAAGCTCTTCCCTGTAATTGTCGTCTCCAAGCTCGTTGTCGATGTGATAGCCGACGCCGATGCCGTTCCAGGAGATAAAGCCGAGGTCATTGGCCGCGGCGCTCAGGTAGAGGCCGTCGATGAGCTCATAGGTAACACCGAGGTCGAAGCCGAGTCCCCATCCGCAAGGGCCCTTCTTGCCATTGAGCAGAGACAGGAAGTCGAAGCCGTTGATAAGGGCCTCCGTGTCGTAGTAGGTCTTGCCGCCGCTCTGGTAAGAGGGGAGGTCGAGGCTGATGGGAGACGCAATCATTACGGAGCCGTCCACCTCAGCCTTCACGTCCTTGGTGACGCCGGGGGCGGCGGCTGCCTCGAGGTCGAGGCCGACGTATGCCAGGCCGAGCAGGCCCTTCACGCGGCCGCCGATAGTAAGCCTCTCGCCAATCTTATGGCTGTAGCCAAGCGCGATCTCGGCATAGCTGTCCACGCTGGCATGAAGTCCCGCGAAGCTGTACCTGTCGGTCCACTCCCAGCTGTCGTCCGCAATATGCAGGAGACCTGTCTTGGCAATGGAGAAGAAGTCGATAGGAATACCGACCATCGCGTTGCCATGAAGGTTGATCTCTGCGCTCCAGCGGTTGAAGTCGCTCTGGTGACCGACGGTCAGGAGATTGAGATTCATGCGCACGGCGGCATTGTTATCAGCAGAGAAACCTGCAATGGCCTCTTCTAGGGAGAAATCAGACAACAGGAGAGGAAAAACGAGACTCGTCGTTCCGTCTGCCGCGGTATAAGGGGAGAGGAAGGAGGGTACCGACAGGTTGGTACGCGCATCCAGGGAGACATTGCCAAGTCCCAGGCCGGCGAAGAAATACGGTTTGCCCTCAATGGGCGCACCGGAATTGATTCGATAGCCATAGGAATAGTTCTCGAGGAAGTACCCGGTCCTGAACTCCTGCGCAAACGCGGAGCCGGCAATCGTTACAAAAAGGATTGAAGCGAGAAGGGCTTTTCTCATTTTAGAATATCTTGATAACGGTGAATTTGTCCAGGTTCAGGGTGAAGGTCTGGCCCTTCTTGAGCGTGGCACCTGCAGCTGCGGTAAGATCTACTGCGAGATCTGCGCTGGTGATGTTGCTGACCTGCTTGCCGGAGCTGTCCTTCACGTTAAGGACGACCGAAGTGGTGACGGGGTTCTCGAGGGTACCGGCCTTGATGGGGCTCTTGAGGGCGCCGCTGACACCTTCTGCAGAGGATACGGAAAGCATGATGTCGAAGGGGAGGGTATTCACGACCTCCATGGAAATATCGTACTCGGAGCAGGAATAGGTGACCCTGTCGAGAGAGATGTTCAGATCTGAGAAGTGGCGGTCGAGATGGATTGTGGAACCGAGGGCATACATGAGGGGAGCCACATACTTTGCGGCAATCTTGACCTCATAGCCGGCGGCAGTCTGGACGGACTTGCTGGAAACGGTTGAAATGGTCAGATCAGAAACCGTGATATTCCCGGGCCCCTTGTCCAGAACCTTTCCTTCGTTGGGAAGAGCCACGATAACGTCGGGATTGGAGAGCGTGGGAATCGCCTCAGGGGATGCGGCGGTCGAATATGCTACGACGGTTGTGGGCTTGGAAGCGATCTGGGCTTCGGGGAGCTGGAACTTCTTGCCGGCGGCCTCGCTGGACCCCTTGATGAAGATGGGAGTCTTGGAGGGATTGTCCACGGTAAGGAGAACTGCGGACTCGGACAGACCGCCCGTAACGGGAGATGCGGCCTCAGGCAGGGAGGAGGCATTGATAGCCAGGGTGCCGTTTATCTTCTTGTCTTTGTCGACAGAGGTGAAGCTGCCGCTGAGGGTTGTGCCTGCGGTTTCCTCTACATAGTAAACACCCTTTGAATCAGCCTTGACGGAGGGATTCTGAAGGGCGAGAAGGTCTTCGGAGTGGACTGTGCTGGAGGAGTTGAGGTCAATCTCGGCTTTGGGGAGAAGGCTGTTGCCGTTCTCATCGCATGCGGAAACTGCCATTGCAAGAACAGCAAGTCCGGCTACAAACAAATTTTTCTTCATAATAATTATAGTGTTTAGATGTTATTTTCCTTATATCATGCAAATATAACAAATAATCGCTCAAATCCATCTAATTTGCGCTTTTTCTTGGAATATGCACTTTTGTTATACAATTTATATTATGTTAACATGGATATATAAAAACCTCTCCCCTTATGGATAAAAGCAAAAATTCGTATATTTGTCTTGCAATGGCAAGGAACAAGAAACTGGACATTATAATTCGGGACGTGCAGATAGAAAGCATCGCCGCCGAGGGCAAGGCAATCTCTCATGTGAGGCTCGAAGAAGACGATCCCGCCACTGCAGGCCGCATCCTGTTCGTGGAATTCGCAGTTCCCGGAGATATCGTTGACGTACGCATCACAAGGAAGAAAAAGAATTTCCTGGAAGGCCGTATAATTGCCATAAAAAAGCCCTCCGACAAGCGTCTGGAGCCGTTTTGCAGCCATTTTGGCGTATGTGGCGGGTGCCGCTGGCAGCCTCTCCCCTACGAAATCCAGCTTGCGGCAAAGCAGCGCCAGGTTTACGACCAGCTCACCCGCATCGGTCACCTGGAAGTGCCGGAAATCTCCCCCATCATAGGCTCGGAACGTACCATATATTATCGTAACAAGCTGGAATTCAGCGCATCAGACAAGCGCTGGATACTCCCCGGAGAAGATCCTGATGCCCTCACGGATGCGCAGAAACACGGCCTGGGCTTCCATGTGGGCAAGTTTTTCGACAAGGTCCTGGACATAGACCGCTGCTGGCTGCAGCGCGAGCCGACCAACGAAATCCGCCTATTCATAAAGGATTACGCAATACGTAACGGTCTTACATTCTATAACATACGGGAGAATCACGGCTTCCTGCGCAACATGTTCGTACGCACTACAGACGACGGCCAGGTCATGCTGATAGTGTGCTTCGGCGAGCCCTCCCCCGCCATACCCGGCCTCCTGGATGCCATTGTCGCACGCTTCCCGGATCTCACAAGCCTGTACTACGTAATCAATACAAAGGGCAACGACAGCATTTCAGACCAGGAGTGCATACTTTACTACGGTCAGGACGCGATATACGAGCGCATGGAGAACCTGCGGTTCCGAATCGGTCCCAAATCGTTCTACCAGACCAACACCCTGCAGGCCCTGCAGCTGTACCGCAAGGCCCGCGAATTCGCAGGTCTGGACGGCACCCAGACGGTATATGACCTCTATACCGGTACCGGCACCATAGCGCAGTTCGTAAGCGCGGGGGCCGCAAAAGTCATAGGCATAGAATACGTACCGGAGGCGATAGAGGACGCACGCGCCAACGCCGCCGCCAACGGCATCACCAACTGCGAATTCTTCGCCGGAGACATGAAGGACATACTTACAGACTCCTTCATCGCCGCACACGGGCGCCCGGAGGTCATGATTGTGGACCCTCCCCGCGCCGGAATGCATCCGGACGTAGTTTCCACCATTCTTCGGGCAGCGCCGCGCCGCATAGTATACGTGAGCTGCAATCCTGCCTCCCAGGCGCGCGACATCGCCCTTATGTCGGAGAAATACGACATCACCGCCGTGCAGCCGGTGGACATGTTCCCCCATACCATGCACGTAGAAAACATCTGCAAACTGGAATATCATGATAACTGACATCCTGCTGCTGATTGCCGGGCTTCTGCTCATTATCTTCGGCGCCGACTGGCTTGTTGACGGCGCGTCCGCAATCGCCCGCAAACTGCACGTCAGCGAATTCGTCATCGGCCTTACCATAGTCGGCTTCGGCACCTCCTGCCCCGAGCTGGTGGTAAGCCTTACTGGAGCCATAAGCGGCCATGCAGACATCTCAGTCGGCAACGTCATAGGCTCCAACATCTTCAACACCCTTCTCATACTCGGCGTCACCGCCCTCATCGCGCCTATCGCCATCACCCGCAACAACAGGCGCAGGGACATCCCCATCACCCTTTTCGTCACCTTCCTGTTCGCCGGCATAGGCATGTCCCACAGCCTGTTCGGGATCGGCACGGGAGACGGCCTGTCACGCATCGGCGGCATAGCCTTCCTCGTCCTGTTCGCCCTGTACATGTATTCCTGCTTCGCTTTCGACGACGGCAATTCCGGTGAAGAGGCGCCCGCAAAGGAGAAAAGCGTCCTGCTTGCCGTAGTCCTTACGCTTGCCGGGCTTGCCGGCCTCGTATTCGGCGGGCGCTGGTTCGTGAATTCCGCCGTACGCATAGCGGGCGCCATCGGCGTAAGCGACAAATTCATCGCCATCACGCTGCTCGCGGGAGGCACTTCCCTGCCGGAACTTGCGGCATGCACCGTTGCGGCAATCAAGAAGAAGGGCCAGCTCGCCCTCGGCAACATACTGGGATCCAACATCTTCAACATACTCCTCATACTCGGCACCGCCGCCACCGTCACTCCCCTCTCGTTCACGGGCATATCGATGGTTGACGTCGCCGCCCTGCTTACGAGCATAGTGCTTGTATGGCTCACGTCATACACCTTCAAAAAGAACATGATAGACCGCTGGGAAGGCGCCATCTTCCTGCTTGCCTTCGCCGCGTATTACGTCTGGCTCTTCATCACCCTGTAGCCCATGCCCCTCTTCAGATTCAACCCTGCAGTTTACAGCCTCGTCAACGCGGCGGACGGCCGCATGTTCGAGGACGCCGGATGGACCCTTGCCGACCCAGAGGCCAAGTCGCCCTCGCTGGTGCGGGCCCTGTATTCAGAGACCCTTTTCACTCCCCGTCCGAATCAGAAAGGCCTCTACAGATACTCCGGATGGATGCCCGTAAAACGTACGCTCAAGGGCTCGGCCGCGCCTGTTACCTACAAATCCAAGGGGCTTGCCAAACACCTGGGGCTCAATAACTTATACATTACCTTCTCGGGCTGGGCACCCAGGATAGGCGCCAAGATGAAGACCTGCTCCTTCAAGGAAACGGAGGCATATTCCGTATGCGCCCGCATAGACAGGCATGAGAAACGCACCCTCATCGTCCAGTCCGCCGGCAACACGGCCCGGGCCTTCGCCCAGGTCTGCTCCGACAACGACATCCCAGTGGTGATATGCATCCCGGAAGACAACAGGCACGACCTCTGGTTCCACCACAAGCTTAACAGATGCGTAAAGGTTATCGCCGTGCCCCACGGCTGCGATTACTTCGACGCCATCACCCTGGGAGACAAACTGGCAAGCGACCCGTCCTTCTTCCTGGAAGGCGGAGCCAAGAACATAGCGCGCCGCGACGGCATGGGCACCACACTGCTTAGCTGCGTAGAGAAGACAAGGCGCATCCCCGACGCCTATTTCCAGGCAGTAGGATCCGGCACCGGCGCCATTGCCGCATGGGAGAATGCCGAAAGGCTAGCGGCAGACGGCCGATTCGGAGAGAACCACATGCGCGTCTATGTAAGCCAGAACTCCCCTTTCACTCTCATCTACGACTCATGGAAAGCCGGCTCACGTGAACTCATAGACCTCGCCCCCGAGCTCGGGCGGCGTCGTGCCGAAGTCATCCTGGCCAAGGTGCTTTCCAACCGCAAACCGCCCTACAGCATAGCAGGCGGCCTGTTTGACGTACTCACCAGAAGCGGCGGAGACGTATTCCTCGCCAGCAACGACGACATAGTTTACTGGCTCCTGCAGTTCCGCAACCTCGAGGGCTACGACCTCCTCCCTGCGGCATGCGTAGCCGTAGCCTCCCTCGCCCAGGCGGTGAAGGAAGGACGCGTGTCCAAAGACGAATGCATCATGCTCAACTGCACGGGCGGCGGCATCCTGGGATCCATGGGACGCGGCTACATCCTGAAGGAACCGGACCTCGTTCTGAGCCCGGATCTCCCTGCGGAAGAGATAGTTGCGAGGGTGAAGGCTATCCTCTAGAAGTTGATCGCCACAGAAAAGTTCACGCCCCAGTACTCGGCGTAATTCCTGCTGATGTCCCTTGACGGCACGTGGTAGCTCGTGTCGGGATCGGGTATCAGGTCATGGTCCGAAGTAACTACGGCGGAGAGCAGGAAATCCACGCTGATGTCCCTGTACACTATCACCCTGTAACCGCCGCCGGCATTGATCCTGCCGGAAGTCTCCCGGAGCGTCGTTGTGGGAAAGGTGAGTGCGGCCCCGAGATGCGCCACCGGCCCGTTGCTGTCCAGGCCGAGGGGGCACCAGCGGGTGCGAAGCTCCACCGGCACCATCCAGCGCCTGGAATAGACTCCCAGGAGGCCTGAATAAACGGAAAGGTTCACATGGCTGCCGAGGTCCAGGCCAACGTCGGCCAGCACGCCGCCATTGGAATAATACCACCAGACGGCATCGTTCTCGATGATCCTGGAGCCCGCGCTGTATATGTAGTTGTACTGGTAGGTGCGGAGAAAGGTGCCCGTATATCCCCATTCCAGGCCATAGCTGAGCCTGGGCCCGCGGGCCTGCAGACCAAGGGCGAACAGAAGCAGGACGGCTGTTGCAAGGATTCTTCTCATCGCAGTCTGAAGAGTATGGTGAGTTGCGGATACAGCCATTGCATCCATCCGTTGTTGTAAATGCTGACGCTGGGCGCGAAGTACTCCTTCTCGTTTTCGTTCTTGCGCACATGTACGCCAAGGTCCGTGGCGAGCGAGAGGTCCAGGGCCACACGGCCTCCGAAGTCGAAGCGGCAGCCGGCGTCCCCGCTGATTGCGGCCACGAAGCCCTCGTTGTTGCCCACGATGGACCTGAGGTCTATGCCGAAGCCTTTGTCGTGGTCTCGCACGTAACCCAGGGTGGCGCCGGGGCCGCTGTAGAAAGTGAGGTTCACGTCTCCCCTCTCCATGCGGCCGAGCACATACTGGCGGGACACGTTGACCCTGAGGCCGGGATTGGAGCAACGGCCTGTGGCTACCCCGTAGAGGTCTATGAATGCTGTTGCGGTATGGAAGACGCCGTCGTTTTCCTGCAGGCGGACTGTGGCGCCGAAGCCCTTTACGGAATTGAAAAGACCTACGGACTCCTGGGCCGCGCAGGGCGCTCCCAGAAGGCTCAGGACTAGAAGAGGCAATGCGATATGAAGCTTGCCGTACACAGTACGAAGGTAGACAAAACTTTGATTATATCCAATAAAAAGACTATCTTCGCGGTTACAAAAATCTAAATCGCAACCTATGGCACTAGAAATCAGACAGGTAAAAACCCGGTGCGAACTCCGTCGTTTTGTCAATTTCCCAGAGACCTTATATAAAGACAATCCATATTACGTACCCCCTCTGGTGTTCGACCAGATGGACACCCTCGACCAGAAAAAAGGCGCCGCCCAGGAATTCTGCGATTCCGAGCTCTGGATGGCCTACAAGGACGGCAAACCCGTAGGGCGCATAGCCGCGATAGTCAATTACAAGGCCAACGAACAGTGGAACCACAAGGAGGTCCGCTTCGGCTGGTTCGACTTCACGGACGACCCGGAAGTCTCCTCCGCCCTCATGGAGAAGGTGTACGAGTTCGGCCGCAAGCACGGCATGGAATCGGTGGTGGGCCCCCTCGGCTTCACTGATTTCGACCCCGAAGGCATGCTCATCGAAGGATTCGACCGCCTTAACACCATGGCGCTAATCTACAATTATCCGTACTACAACGAGCACATGGAGAGGATGGGCTTCGGCAAAGACACAGACTGGGTCGAGTTCAAGCTCTTCATGGAAGAGAAACTTCCCGACCGTCTGGAGAGGATAGCCAATATAGTGCAGCAGCGCACCAACGTGCACGTCAAGCCCCTCACCCGCAAGATCATACGCAAGGAAGACTATGGCACCAAGGTGTTCAAGCTCATCAACGAGACATATAAGGACCTATACAATTTCACCGTCCTCCCCGACCACATGGCCAAGAAGTATCTCGACTTCTACCTCAGCATACTCGACCTCCGCTACCTGGTCATGCTGGAGAACGACAAGGACGAGCTCGTGGCCTTCGGCATCACCATGCCTTCCCTTGCCCGCGCCCTTCAGAAATCCCGCGGCAGGCTCTTCCCCTTCGGCTGGTGGCACATAGTCAAGTCGATGTTCATAAAGCACGAAGAAGGCGTTGAGATGCTCCTCATAGGCGTTCGCCCCGACTACCAGAACACCGGCATCAACTCGCTGCTGTTCAACGAGTTGTTCCCTTTCCTGAAGAAGCAGGGGGTCAAATGGGCAGAGACCAACGCAGTGCTGGAAACCAACATCAAGAACCAGGGCCAGATGCAGCAGTTCGCCCACGAGTGCGTCAAGCGCCGCCGTTCCTACATCAAGAAACTGGAATACTAAAGCATGCCCGAAACCCTCAATTCCGCAGCCATTCCGCTTCCCGAAAGGATGCGGCCGCGCGACCTGTCGGAATACGTGGGGCAGCAGCATCTGGTAGGCCCCGGCTGCATACTCCGCAACATGATAGACAGCGGCAACCTGTCGTCTTTCATACTGTGGGGCCCTCCCGGGGTCGGCAAGACCACCCTTGCCGGAATAATCGCCCGTACGCTGGACAGGGAGTTCTATACCCTTTCCGCCGTGAGCTCCGGAGTCAAGGACGTTCGCGAGGTTATCGACCGGGCAAAGAACAAGTCGCTGTTCTCCTCGGCCGCGGCTCCCATCCTCTTCATAGACGAGATACACCGCTTCAACAAGGCCCAGCAGGACGCCCTGCTCGGAGCCGTGGAGGCGGGTACGGTAGTGCTCGTAGGAGCCACCACGGAGAACCCGTCATTCGAGGTCATCTCCCCTTTGCTCTCCCGCTGCCAGGTATTTGTGCTTAAATCACTTGGCGCTGATGACCTGAAGATATTGCTCAACCGAGCCCTCACCTCCGACCCGCTGCTTCGCGAGCGCCCCGTGGTACTCCGCGAGAGCGAGGCGCTGCTGCGCCAGAGCGGCGGAGACGCCCGCAAGCTTCTGAACATACTGGAAATCGTCATAGACTCAACCGCTCCGTCGGCGGAGGGCACCATCATAATCGACAACAAGGCCGTCAACGCCTGTCTCGAGGAGAACATGGCGGTTTACGACAAGGACGGCGAGATGCACTACGACATTATCTCCGCCTTCATAAAGTCCGTGCGCGGCTCGGATCCCAACGCCGCCGTCTATTGGATGGCGCGCATGCTGGCAGGAGGTGAAGACCCTCTCTTCATAGCCCGCCGCCTCTGCATTCTCGCGGCGGAAGACATAGGACTGGCCAATCCCAACGCCCTTCTGCTGGCGGATTCCACCTTCCGCATAGTCCATTCCATAGGCATGCCGGAGGCGCGCATCCCGTTAAGCGAATGCGCCGTCTATCTGGCATCCTCGCCCAAGAGCAATTCGGCCTACCTCGCCATAGACGGGGCCCTGGCCGCCGTGCAGGAAGACAAGACGGCTCCCGTGCCGCTGTACCTGCGCAACGCCCCCACCTCGCTCATGAAGGAGCTGGGATATCACGACGGCTACCGCTACGCCCACGATTTCGACGGCAACTTCGTCGATCAGGAATACCTCCCCGAGTCCATGAGCGGGCGGGTGTTTTACGAACCACAGAAAAACGCACAGGAAGACAGGCTCAAGGCATACCTGCTCTCCTGCTGGCCCAAATACTACACCAAATGAATGTCATAAAGACCACCATCCCCGGTTTGCTGATTGTCGAACCGCGAATCTTCAAAGACGCCAGAGGCTATTTCTTCGAGAGTTTCTCCCAGAGGGAATTCAACGAGCTCGTCGCCCCCGTCACCTTCGTGCAGGACAACGAGAGCCGCTCGGCACACGGCGTAGTACGCGGCCTGCATTTCCAGAAGCCTCCCTATACCCAGGCAAAACTCGTTCGCTGCGTCCGCGGCCGCATCCTCGACGTGGTGGTGGATATACGCAAGGACTCCCCCACCTTCGGCAAGCACTTCGCCGCGGTCCTGAGCGAAGAGAACCACCTCGCGATCTTTATTCCCAAGGGATTCGCGCACGGTTTTTCCGTGCTGTCAGACGTAGCGGTTTTCCAGTACAAGTGCGACGAATACTACCATCCTGAGGCCGACTCCGGCATACAGGCGCTGGACCCTTCGCTAGGCATCGACTGGCTGATTCCGGAGGATGAGATGATACTGTCGGACAAAGACAGGGCGCGTCCCGCGCTCAAACCGGAAGACGCAATCTAGACGCGCTCCCCGAAGATCGCAGTGCCGATGCGCACGATGGTGGCGCCGTATTCAAGGGCGATCTTCCAGTCACCGGACATACCTATGGAGAGCTCCCTGAAATCCTCGTACTCAGGGAAAAGGTCCCGTACGTAGTCGTAGAAGGCGAGTATGCGGCCGAAATCGGCGCGTATGTCTTCCTCGCAGTCGGTATTGGTGGCCATGCCCATGAGGCCGCAGAAACGGATGTTTTTGAAGGAGTCGGCACGGAACAGTATGTCCAGGGCCTCGTCTTCGAAGATGCCCTGCTTGGACTCCTCTGCGGCCACGTGGAGCTCGAGCAGCACAGGCACCACCTTTCCGTTGGCCGCGCCCCATTTGTTCACCTCGGCCAGCAGGTGCTCGGAATCTATGGACTGGACCATGGACGCGTATGGCAGCACCATCTTGAGCTTGTTGGTCTGCAGATGGCCTATGAAATGCCATTCAATGCCCCGGCCGGCCAGAGCCTGCGCCTTCTTCTCAAGTTCCTGAGGGCGGTTCTCCCCGAAGACGGTCTGCCCCGCCGCGAGGGCCTCTTCAACGGCCTCGGCCGGATGGAACTTGGAAACTGCCACCAGGGTGACGTCTGATGGCAGTTCCTTTCTGATTTGCTGTATGTTACTGGCGATACTCACTATCTGCGGTTGTTCTGCATGCGCCTCTGCTGCTCCTGCATCTTCTGGGCTTCCTCCAGACGCAGCTGCCACTTGCTCTTGGGCAGAGGCTTGCCCTCGCTTGCCTTGAGCTTTGCAAGAACCTGCTCGGGATGCACGAACCACTTCTTGATGATCCATGTCTGGATGATTGCAATCAGCTGTGACAGAAGGTAATAGTAGCTGAGTGCCGCCGACAGGTTGTTGCAGATGAAGAACATCATGATAGGCATCATCCAAAGGGTCATGAACTTCATCGACGATGCCGTAGGGTCGTTGGAAGCCGCCTGGTTGGCCATGGTCATCTTGGAATAGACCCACATTACTATGGCCATGAGAAGGGCGAACAGCGACAGGTGGTCTCCGAGTATGGGGATGCGGGTGCCGTAATCGAGGATGGAGTCATAGGCGCTGAGGTCGTCGCACCACAGGAAAGGCTGCTGACGAAGCTCGATGGAGGCCGGGAAGAAGCGGAACATCGCCCACAGAATAGGGAAAGTGAGCAGCGTGGGGAGACATCCCCCCATGGTATTCACGCCCGCCCGCTTGTACAGGTCCATGGTGGCCTGCTGCTTCTTCATGGCGTCCTCCTGCTTGGGATACTTGGCGTTGATCTTCTCTATCTCCGGACGCAGGGCCTGCATCTTGGCGGACGACATGTAGGACTTGCTGGTGAGCGGGAACACCACCAGCTTGATCACCAGCGTCATAAGAAGGATGATGAGGCCGAAGTTGGAGATGAAGCGGCTGAAGAAGTTGAACATGGGGATGATGGCGTAACGCGTGAACCATCCTACCAGCCAGCCGCCCAGGGGGATTATCTTCTCGTATTTGTGTCCGTACGACTTGAGGGTGTTGAAGTGGTTGGGGCCGAAGTAGAACTCGTAGGGCACCCTCACCTCGGGGGCGGGATGGAAATCCGAACGCATCTTGGCGCTGCAGGCCATGAGGTTGTGGGATTCGTCAGCCTCGGGGAAGAAACTGATGGCGAGCTCCCCGTTGGAGAATTCCTGGGGTGCGCGCATGATGGCGGAGAAGAACTGCTGCTGGAAGGCGACCCAGCTCAGGCGCGAGCCTATGCTCTTGGAATTGCTGCGGCCGCGGCCCATCTCTGCGGGCTTCTTCTCTCCGGAGAAGTAATAATCCAGCTTGGAATACTGGCTCTCGCCCTTGTAGCCCTTCTCGAGGCGCGGTATGACCACGTTGAAGTCTATGTCGTAGTTGCCCACGTTGCGGGGGATGATGCCGTCCATGCCGACGAACGAAAGCTCGTTGTCAACACTGTAGCTGTCCCTTGCGAGGGCGTAGCGCTGCTCGATATAGCCGCCGTTGGCAAAGCCGAGGCGGAAGACGGCGGTGGAATCGGTACTCTCCGTTACGTCGAAGAAGAAGTCCGAGGTACGTATGTACTGACCCGCATAAATGCTGATGGAGTATTCCGCATCGCCGCCGCGGAAGAGGAAGAGCTCTCCCCCGCCGTAGCTGGAGTATTTCTTAAGCTGAGCACTGTAAGGCTGTGCACCTTTGGAATTTAGCTCAAGCCTGAGCAGATTGTTCTCAAGCACCACAATCTCTCCCACGGTCTTGGCGTGTGCCGCCTGGAGGAGACTGTCGCTGTAGATTGCGCCTTCTGTGCCGGGGCTCTGCTCGAAGCCGGGGGCGGGAATCATCACGCCGTTCTCTTCCTGGACGGCAAGCGTATCGACCGGCATCTGCGCAAGGGCGATGGAGTCCAGCTGACGCTGCTGCTCCGCCCTCTTGCGGGCCTGGCTTGATTCGTAGAAAGTAAATCCGAAAAGGATGAGGGCGATAAGGATGAATCCTATGACTGAATTCCTGTCCATTATTCGGCGCCCTCCTCGCTCTGGCGGATCTTCTTCTCAAGCTCCTTAAGCTCCGCCTTGGCCTTCTCTATCCTGTCCTGCATCTGCTTGATGAGAGGTGCGGAGTTCTTGGATGCGGAGAAGAATCCTATGTTGTTCTCGTAGGTGGCTACATCCTGCTGCAGTGCGCGGTATTTCTCCATGAGGAGATCCCTTTCCGACTTGGGAGCCTTGGCTGCTGCGCGGGGAGCGCTGCGGCGGCCGCCCTGGCCGGGGAATTTGGCCTGTACGGCCTCGCGCCATGCGGCGTTGACGGCGTCTTTCTCCTTGAAGGGCACATGGCCTATCGCCTGCCAGCGCTCGTTGAACGCGGCAAGTGCCTCTGCATTGGCGGCCTCGTCTTCTGCGGGAGTGTATGCCTCGACCTCGGCTATGAGCGCCTTCTTTGCACGCAGGTTGCCGTAGAAGTCGTTCTCGGGCTTTGAATTCTTGTCCCTTTCAGCGAAGAACTCGTCGCAGGCGGCGCGGAAGCGCTTCCAGATCTGCTCGCTCTTCTTGCGGGGAACTGCTCCGATCTCCTTCCACTCCTTCTGGAGCTCGATGAACTGGTCTGTGGCCTTCTTCCACTCGGTGCTGGTCTTGAGGGCCTCGGCCTTCTCTATGATGGCCATTTTCTTTTCAAGGTTGGCGGTCATCGCATCCTTGAATCCGGAGTAATAGTCGCGCTTGCGGGCATAGAATGCGTCGCAGGCTGCGCGGAAGCGGTCGTAGATCTTCTGGTTGTCCTTGCGGGTGGCGAAGCCTATCTTGCGCCAGCGGGCCTGGATATCGACTATCTGGTTGGAGAGTTCGTTCCACTCGCCTGAGCTTGCGACCTCCTTTGCGGCGATGGCCTCGACCTCCTCGCAAAGGGCCTCCTTGGCGGCCAGGTTGGCCACCTGCTGCTCCTTCTGGTCTTCGAAGTGGGCCTGGTAACGCTTGTTGATGACTGCGGTGGCAGCCTTGAAACGGTTCCAGATGTCGTCCCTCTTCTCCTTGGCCACGGGGCCGAATTCCTTCCACTGCTCGTGCAGCTTCTGGAGTTCATGGAAGGCGTTCACTACATTCTCGTTCTCCGCCAGCTTCTCGGCGGCCTCGCAGAACTTCTCCTTGGCCTCCAGGTTCTTCTGGAAGTCGAGGTCGCGCAGGTCGCGGCTGATCTTGACCATGTCGTAGAACTTCTCCACGTAGTACTGGTAGGTATCGTTGACGTCGCGGAATGCGTTTGCGGGAACGGGGCCAGCCTCGCGCCAGCGGTTCTGGAGCTGCCTGAATGCAGGGAAGGATGCGCTCGCGTCCTCGTTGTTCTCTACTATGGCCTTGAGTTCCTCGATGATACCGCGCTTGACGGCGAGATTCTCCTCCCTCCTGGCCTCCTGTTCCTTGTTGAACTCGGCGCGCTCCTTCTTGTAATCCGCATAGATTGCCTTGAAGTTCTCTTCAACGGCCTCGAAGGGGTTGGAAATGGAGTTTTCGGCGTCCGGATTCTCCGATTTGAGCTTACCCAGAAGCTTGTAGAAAGCCGACTTGATAGCATCCGCCTCCTTGGAACGGAGCATGCTGTCCGCACTGTTCTTCAGATTGCTGAACAATTCCGAAAGCTCGGCGAGGCTCTTGTCCGCAAGATTCTCCAGCTTTTCCTTGACGGTTTCCTCCTCCGCTGCAGCTTCTTCTGCAACAGGCTCGGGTTCCGCTGCTGGCGCCTCGGGCTCCGCAGCTGCAGGCTCCTCCGCAACGGTTGCTGCGGGTTCTTCTGCGGCAGGGGCTTCTTTGGGCTCTGCGACAGGTGCCGCGGGAGCGGGTTCCGCTGCTTCGGGAACGGTTTCTACAGGTGCTTCTTCAGCGGGAGCTGCAGGGGCGGCCACCGCTTCTTCAACTACATCCGATACGGCCTTGA
>JAFZLQ010000099.1 GCA_017551425.1 Bacteroidales bacterium
TCACTCACACGGTCGTTGAGATTTAACAGAGGTGGTGCGCAAAACCAAACAGCTGATTATCAGCGTATAAAGCGATTAAGGGACCCACGTTTTCGGGGTCCCTTAATCGTTCTATTCATTAGTATTCAAGTCGTTAGCTTTGCGCAGCTTCTGGCGCCGCGTCTCTGCCGTATCGCGCCCGAAGAGCGTTCGGTTGCCCTCGATGCTCCGCCAGTAGTCCGGATCGAAGTCCATCGGGCTGATGAAGCGGGAGGGAGATTCTTCGACTCCGGCTTCGCCTCCGCTCAGAATGACAGAAGAAGCTGGCTTCGCTCCGCAGGAAGAGGTCCGAAAAACCTCCGCTGCGCCATCTTCTTCCGTCATTCCGAGCGCCTTCTCTGTCATTCTGAGCGGAGTCGAAGAATCTCCCTCCTCTTTCCCCAGCGTAAAGCAAAGGTACTTAATGGGATAGCCCTGGTCGCGGAACATGGACTCGTAGAAGGTCTGGACTTCTGTCAGACAAGGGTCGAAGGCCGAAGCCTCGGAATACAGATCTTCAGACGAAGCCAGAACCGGCAACCCGTTGGCCCGGCAGACGGCCAGGGTGTACTGATACAGGAACTGCGAATCGGTTTTCAGATGAATGAGGCCCCCGGGCGCCAGAAACCTGCTGTAGCGCTCCAGGAAAACCGGCGAGGTGAGGCGGGAATTCTCGCTGCGGACCTGCGGGTCCGAGAAGGTGAGCCAAATCTCGGAAACCTCGCCCGGCGCAAAGAACGCAGTAATGAACTCGATGCGGGTCCTCAGGAAGCCGACGTTGCCCAGAGCGTGCCCGGTGGCGTATTTCGCCCCTTTCCAGAGGCGCGCCCCCTTGATGTCAACCCCAACGTAATTCTTGCCGGGATCCCTTTCGGCCAGGGCGATGGTGTACTCCCCCTTGCCGCAGCCCAGCTCCAGGACCAGCGGCGCGTCCGGCCTCTCGAACCTTCCGCCCCAGTGCCCCTTGACCTCATGGTCGCGCAAGGCAAAATAGCCGTCCCGCAACAGCTCCTCCGCAGAGGGCTGCAGCAGGCACGGAAACGTCTCGTTTTCCGCAAATTTCCTGAGCTTGTCGTGTCCCATATCAGCACAAAGGTACTAATTTTGGTGATTAGGCCAAAAAAGACTACATTTGTAAGTTACGAAGTAAATAAAACATGAGTAAAACTGTTCTTGTCTCCGGCGGAGCCGGATTTATCGGAAGCCACGTCACGGTCGAACTGTCGCAGGCCGGATACGACGTCGTAATAGCCGACAACATGTCTAACTGCGACGAAACCAACTACAAAGGCGTATGCGCCATCCTCGGCAAGAAACTCCCGTTCATCAAGATGGACTTCTGCGAGATGGATGCCGTAAGCAAACTGTTCGACGAATACAAGATCGACGCAGTCATCCACTTTGCGGCGTTCAAGGCCGTGGGAGAGTCAGTGGAGCAGCCGCTGATGTACTACAAGAACAACCTCGACTCCTTCCTCAACATCCTCGAGGCGGCCCGCACCCACGGGACCAACGTGCTGTTCTCCTCGTCCGCAACGGTTTACGGCGAGCCCGACGAAACCCCCGTCACCGAGAAATCGCCCCGCAAGCCCGCCACGTCGCCCTACGGCAACACCAAGCAGATGTGCGAGGACTTCCTGCGCGACTGCGTAGCCGCATACGGCATGCACGGCATCGCCCTGCGCTACTTCAACCCCATCGGCGCACATCCTTCCGCACTCATCGGCGAGCTGCCCCGCGGCATCCCCAACAACCTCGTGCCCTTCATCACCCAGACCGCCATCGGCAAGCGCGAGTGCCTCAGCATCTTCGGCGACGACTACCCCACTCCCGACGGCACCTGCCTGCGTGACTACATAGACATCACCGACCTCGCAAAGGCCCACGTCTGCGCAGTCACCCGCATGATAGAAGGCAAGATGGACGATCCGTACGAGATCTTCAACATCGGCACCGGCCGCCCCGTCTCCGTGCTGGAGCTCGTCACATCGTTCGAGAAGGTCAACAATCTCAAGCTCAACTACCGCATCGCCCCCAGGCGTCCCGGAGACGTAACCGCAGTCTGGGCAGACCCCACCCTCGCAGAGAAGAAACTCGGCTGGAAGGCAGTACGCACCGTCGAGGAGACCCTCGCCTCCGCATGGGCCTGGGAGAAGCACATCGCCGGAAAAGAGTAGCCCGGAGCAACGGCTGCCGAGTTTGGAACAAGCTTTGCAATCCTGCACCCCGTAATGAAAATCAAAGTCACAATATGTCTTGCGGCTCTGCTGTTCGCCCTGCCGCTTTCCACCTCCGCCCAGAAGTACAAGGGCGTGGTTGACAAGTCGATAGCGACGGTCGGCGGCGAGCTGATCACCCTTTCCGACATAGAACAGGAAGTCCAGATGATGAGCGCCCGCGGATACTCGTCGGACCGCAACATCCGCTGCGAGCTCCTCGAGGGCATGATGAAGTCCAAGCTCTTCCTCATGCAGGCGCGCCTCGACTCCCTCACCGTCAACCAGGAAATGGTGGAGGCCCAGCTCTCCCAGCAGATGGACCAGGTGCGTACCGCCCTCGGCGGTGACGACGGCGTTGAGGAATACTTCCACAAGCCCGTCTATAAGCTCCGCCAGGAGTGGCGCAAGCAGATGGAAGACAACACCCTCACCCAGCAGGAGCAGCAGGAAATCGCAAAGGGCATCCCGGAGGTCACTCCGTACGACGTCAAGCAGTACATAGACACATCGTCGGTGGACCGCCTGCCAATCGTTCCCATCAAGTACAAGATCAGCCAGATCTGCATCTACCCAGACCGTGAAGCCGCCGCGCTGGCCGTCAAGGAGCGCCTGCTGAACATACGCGAGCGCATCATCAACGGAGAGAAATTCGCCACGCTGGCACGCCTCTACTCGGAAGATCCGGGCAGCGCCCGCAAGGGAGGCGAGCTCGGAATGGCTTCCAAATCGATCTTCTGGTCCCAGTTCTCGGACGCCGCCATGTCTCTCAAGAAGGGCGCCATCTCGCAGATAGTGGAGACCCCCGACGGCTTCCATATCATCGAGGTCCTGGAGAAGAAGGGCGACATGTTCAACGCCCGCCACATCCTGCTCAAGCCCCATTACACATCGGCGGACAGGGAGAAGGCCTTCAAGACACTCGACAGTCTCAAGACAGCCATCGCAGACAGCACCATCAGCTTCGAGATGGCCGCGCGTTTCTTCTCGCAGGACGCGGCGACCCGCACCAACGGAGGCCAGATGGCAGACCCCAACACCGGCAGCGCCTACTTCGAGATAGACCAGCTCAAACCACAGGACTACGCCGCTCTCAAGGGCCTGGAGCCCGGACAGATGTCCGACCCCATCGAATCCCTTGACAACGAGGGGCGCGACGGCAACCTGGTCTATAAGATTCTCCGCCTGGACAGCATTATCCCCGCCCATACCGCCAGCTTCGAGCGCGATTACACCGAGCTGCTGGGGGACGTGCGCGCCATAAAGCAGACGGAGGCCATCAACAAGTTCATCAAGGACAAGATAGAAGTTACCTATATCAAGATCGATCCCCTGTTCCAGGATTGTGAATTCGAGCTCGAGGGATGGAAAAGCAAGTTCGCGGAAGACTGAAACTGCTCCTTGCGCTGATTCCCGTCATCGCGCTGAGCGTATCGTCCTCCCGCCCCAAAGGCGAGAAGGACGACAACCTCGTGCGCCTCATGAAGGCCGATTACATCGAGCAGTTTGAGAAAGACGGCCAGCAGTACCGCAAGGCTATCGCTTCCACCTTCCTGCACAACGGCACCTACCTCATCAGCGATTCCGCACTCTGGAACGTAGATACCAGGATAATCAACTGCGTGGGGCACGTAAAGGTCATCCAGGACGAGACCATCCTTACCGCAGACAAGCTCGATTACCTCATCGACGAAGACCTTGCCCAGTTCCGCGGCACCCTGGTGCAGCTCCAGAACAAGAAACGCAACCTTCTGAGAACCAGGAACCTGGACTACAACACCAGAGACAGCGTAGCACTGTTCAGCGACGGCGCCGCCATGCGCGACGAGGACGGCCAGCTCATAGAGAGCCGCTCCGGCAGCTACAACTCCGCCACCAAGAAGTTCCTCTTCCAGGACGAGGTGAACATGTTCACCGACTCCGTTTTCATGCGTACCACCGCCCTGTTCTACCATTCCGAAGAAGAAAAGGCCATATTCCCCACCTACATCAGCTTCTGGCGCGGAGACAACATGCTCACCGCCGGCGAGGGCTGGTACAACAGGGGCGCCGAAACCTTCTTCTTTACGGAAAGGGTTCACGGTCTCACGCGCGAGCAGGAGTTCTGGGGCGATTCCCTCTTCTACTACCAGAAGCCCGGAGACATGCTGCTCCTCGGCAACGGCCAGGTGCAGGACACCCTCAGGGAGGTCGGAGCCCTCGCGGACCGCATCCACTACCAGGATTCCATACGCAAGGTAACGCTCAACCGCAACGCCGCCGTGGTGCTCTTCACGGAGGAAAACAGCAAGAGGGACACCATTTACATCGGCGCCGACCAGCTGTCTTACCAGCAGGTCCGGTACTGCGACATCTCGGACGGGACCGTCAAATCCTGCAAGGAAAGGCTGAACGACATCCTTACCGATGCCGTTACCGAGTTCCGCCAGAAAGCCGCCGCCGCTGCAGCTGCCGCCGCCGCAGAAGCCGCAGCCAACCCCAACGCCCCCAAGACGGCGGGCGGAGCCAAAGGTCCTGCCGGTAAGCCCGCAGGTCCCGCCGGCGGCAAGCCGGAAGGCCCCGCAGGACAGCAGGACACCGCAGGAGCACCGGCCCCCGGCAAGCAGGAGGCCCCCGCAGACAAGACGGAAGGCGCACTAAAGAAGCAGGTCCGCACCACCGAGGCGCCCGATTCCGCTGCGGCCCCCGCCATTTCCGAGCTGAAAGACAGCCTTGCGCTGGCCGACAGCCTCGGTCAGCAAGGCCTCCTCCCTCCTGCGGACAGCATCCCCGGAAGGGACAGCACCATAGTAAGCGGCATCATCGCCCCGCAGGACAGCCTGCCGCGACCCGACAACCTGCCCGAAAAGCTCCCCCAGAGGGACAGCGTCCAGCTTCCCGCCCAGCCGCAGGACAGCCTCGGCGCCGGTGCCGTTGCGCCCGCAGACAGCGTAGCGGCGGCCCCAGCGCCCCCGGACACCACCCGCTACGGCTTTGCCCAGGCGGTGCGCAACGTAAAGGTATTCCGCCACGACATCCAGGTGCGCTGCGACTCCATGGTCTATTGCGACCTCGACTCCATAGCCCGCTTCTACCACGATCCGGTCATCTGGAACGAGGGCAACCGCCAGTACACCGCAGACAGCGTGCTTGTGCTGGTAGGAGGTGGCGGCGTCCGCAAGGCAAGCCTGCAGTCCAACGCCTTCGTCATCACCGAGGACGGGCCCAATGCCTACGACCAGATAAAGGGCGCTGAAATCATGGCGTACTTCGATTCCACCGCCAACACCCTCCAGCGTTTCGACGCCCTCGGAGGCGCGTCCGCCCTGTTCTACCTCGAGGAGAACGGCGTGATCGCCACCGTCAACAAAGTGGAGTCCAAGATGCTCTCCGGGCGCCTGAAAGACGGCACGCTGGACCAGGTATTCTACTTTGAGAATCCCCACAACAACGCATATCCGGTGGTCCAGCTCCCCGAGGCCGACAGCCGCATGAAGGGCTTCCAGTGGCGCCCCGAAGAAAGGCCCACCAGCCCCGAGGACGTCACCCACATCAAGCTGAAACCCTCCGAGCGAAAGATTTACCGCGCCCGTACCCAGCCCTCGTTCGTACAGGCCCAGAAGTACTTCCCTGGCTACATCAGCGGCATACGGCGGGAGATCGCAAGACGCGATTCCCTCTCCCGCTTGCCCAGGGTCAAGGTCGATGACATTGTGCCGGAGACGCTTCCGGAGCTGAAGGATACGGTTCTGGCAAGGGCCGATTCACTCGCCGCCCTTGCCGATTCCCTTGTCAGCGGCATAGCGGCCGCCGACAGCCTCGCCGTGAAGCCGGATCTGCCCGCACCGGCGGACACCACCGCCGCCAGGGCTGACTCCCTCGCGACCGCTGCAGTCGACCCGCTCTCGGTTCCTACGGTGGATCCTAAGCAAAAGCGCATCGAGGAACGCGAGACCCGCCGGGCCATGCGAATCGCCGCACGCGACGCACGCATAGCGGAACGCGAGAAGCGCTGGGCGCAGCTCGATTCGCTCGACGCCGCAAAGGCAGCGGCCAAGGAGCAGAAGAAACTGGAAAAGGAGAGGGCGAAGAAGCTCCGCAAGTACCAGGCACTCGAGCGCCAGCGCGCCCGGGAAGAAGCCAGACTGCAGAAATACATCCAGCAATACCGCAAGAAATATGAAAGAGAGCAACAAAAACGCCGGACAGAAGTACCCTCTCCTGGGTCCGGAAAAGAAGCCCCTCGAGGTAACGCCGTACTCCGTGACGATGGGCCTTTTGATGACGATCCTGTTCTCGGCCGCGGCGGCATACCTGGGGCTTAAGGTAGGCCAGGTCTTCGAGGCCGCCATCCCCATAGCGATCATAGCCGTCGGCGTAACCGGCATACTCGGGAAGAAGGATTCCCTTTCCCAGAACGTCATCATCCAGAGCATAGGAGCATGCTCCGGCGTGGTGGTTGCGGGCGCCATCTTCACCCTTCCCGCAATCTACATCCTCGGGCTCGAGGTCAACTTCTGGAAAATGTTCCTCAGCTCCATGCTGGGAGGCGCCATGGGCATACTCTTCCTCATCCCCTTCCGCAAATACTTCGTCAAGGAGATGGACGGCAAGTACCCCTTCCCCGAGGCCACGGCAACCACTCAGGTGCTCGTCAGCGGCGAGAAAGGAGGCAAGAGCGCCAAGACCCTGGCCCTGGCCGGCCTGGTGGGCGGTCTGTACGACTTTGTGGTGGCCACATTCGGCACCTGGGCCGAGACCCTCAGCACCACTGTGATGCATTGGGGGCAGGTGGTGTCCGACAAGGCCAAGCTGGTGCTCAAGCTCAACACCGGAGCCGCCGTGCTCGGCCTGGGCTATATCATCGGCCTCAAATACGCCTTCATAATCTGCTGCGGTTCGTTCCTGGTGTGGCTGGTGATAATCCCGCTGATGAACCTCATATGGGGCGGGCAGGTAATCGACCTCATGGGCACCGGAATAGCCCAGACCGTGGGCCAGATGGCGCCTGAGCAGATATTCAAGGAATACGCACGCCATATAGGCATAGGCGGCATCGCCACCGCCGGAATAATCGGCATAATCAAGAGCGCAGGCGTGATCAAGAGCGCCGTGGGACTGGCCGTAAGCGAGTTCGGCAAGAAAGGTGGCGACGGCAGCAAGCCCGAGCGCACGCAGGAAGACCTGCCCATGCGCACCGTGGTCTTCGGCATCATCATAGCCCTGCTGGCTGTGTTCGCCTTCTTCGCATTCGGCGGCGTGGTCCACAACGTCTGGCAGGCCCTGGTGGCGCTCCTCATCGTTGCCGTAATCGCCTTCCTGTTCACCACCGTGGCGGCCAACGCAATAGCCATCGTGGGTACGAACCCGGTGAGCGGAATGACCATCATGACGCTGATAATCACTGCTTTGGTGCTTGTCGCCGTGGGCCTCAAGGGCAACGCCGGAATGGTTGCCGCAATGGTAATAGGAGGCGTGGTCTGCACTGCGCTGAGTACGGCCGGCGGCCTCATCACCGACTTCAAGATAGGTTACTGGGTGGGCACGACGCCCCGCAAGCAGGAGGCCTGGAAGTTCGTGGGCGTGGCGGTCGCGGCCGCTACCGTCGGCGGAGTGATGCTGGTGCTGAACAAGACCTACGGATTCACTGGCGAGGGCGCGCTTGTTGCGCCTCAGGCCAACGCGATGGCGGCTGTCATCCAGCCCATGATGAACGGTGGCAGCGCGCCCTGGCTGCTCTACGGCATCGGCGCCGTGATCGCCATACTGCTGACTGTCTTCAAGTTGCCGGCGCTCGCATTCTGCCTCGGCATGTTCATCCCCATCGACCTCAACCTCCCGCTTCTGGTGGGCGGTGCGATAGCCTGGTTTGTGAGCACCCGCAGCAAGGACGCCGAGGTCAACCGCGAACGCAGCGAACGCGGCACCCTCATCGCCAGCGGCTTCATCGCCGGCGGCGCCCTCATGGGTGTGGTTTCCGCCATCCTAAAGTTCGCCGGAGTGGATTGGTTCCTGCGTTCCTGGAACACCGTGGGCGCTTCCGGCGCCGCTCCCGCAGAGATGGTGGCGGTGCTGCCGTTCATCGGAATATGCCTCTACATGTACTTTGCCGCCAAGAAAGCCAAATAACAGGATAATTATGGATATACTGAACAGATTTCTGAAATACGTTGCGGTGGATACGCAGAGCAACGAGGAGTCGCCGGCGCAGCCGTCGGAGGTCAAGGAGCTGGTCCTGCTGCAGATGCTGAGGGACGAGCTGGTGGAGATGGGTGTGGAGGCCAGGCTCGACGAGTACGGATACGTTATGGCCAGCATCCCGGCCAATACGGACAAACCAGCACCCAGGCTGGGCTTCATAGCCCATGTGGATACGGCGCCCGACGCCAGCGGCAAGGATATCAAACCGCAGATAATCAAGGACTACGACGGCAGCGCCATCCCCCTGAAGGGCGTTCCCGGGCTGATGCTGGACCCTAAGGATTTCCCGGAGCTGCTCAGGCACAGGGGCGAGACCCTAATCACCACCGACGGCACCACCCTGCTGGGCGCCGACGACAAGGCCGGCGTGGCGGAGATAATGGACGCGGTGCAGTACATCGTGGAGCACCCGGAATTCAAGCACGGGGAAATCAAAATTGGATTCACGCCCGACGAGGAAATCGGCCGGGGCGTGGTCAAGTTCGACGTAGCCCGCTTCGGGGCCGATTTCGCCTACACCATGGACGGCGGCGAGGTAGGAGAACTGGAGTTCGAGAACTTCAACGCCGCATCGGCCGTCGTCAAAATACAGGGCCGCAACGTGCATCCCGGATACGCCAAGGGCAAGATGCTCAACGCCATACTCATCGGACAGGAACTCGTTTCCCTGCTGCCCGTTGACCAGAGGCCGGAATATACCCAGGACTACGAGGGCTTCTTCCACATCGTGAGCTTCAAGGGCACCGTGGAGGAGGCGAGCCTCACCTGGATCATCCGCGACCACGACCGGGCCAGATTCGAGCAGAAGAAGGAGGTTATACGCCGCTGCTGCGAATTCATCGACGGCAAGTACGGCGCAGGTACCGCCAGCCTCACCCTCAAGGACCAGTACTACAACATGCGCGAGATGGTGGAACCGCACTACGGCATCGTCATAGAGAAGGCGGTAAAGGCGATGGAAATGGCGGGAGTCAAGCCCCACATCCAGCCCATACGCGGCGGCACCGACGGCGCCAACCTCTCCTTCAAGGGACTTCCGTGCCCCAATATCTTCGCCGGCGGCCTCAACTTCCACGGCAAGTTCGAATGGGTGCCGGTCGAGAGCATGCAGAAGGCGTCCGCCGTCATCCTCAACATCATTAAACTTTACGCCGAATGATACTGCCGCTCCTGCTTGGCATCGTCGCCCAGATAGGCCTCTGGTTCCTGGACGCACCCGACGTGCGCACCGGACTGGCGGAGAACGACGCCATCACCTTCAGCATCCCGGTTGACAGGCTGCCGGCGGGCACATACGTGCAGTTCGGCGTGTGCCTGGAGAACCTGGGGGACAAGGCGCCGCGCCACTACCTGGTGGAGGTGCAGCAGGGGAACGGATGGGTATGCCTGTCCGATCCCGTTTACAACGACGGGCTTGCGGACCATTCCTTCGTGACGGTTACTTCCGGCGACAGGCATCCTACCACATATCAGGAGATCTTCCGCCTCAAACGGGCCGTGAAGGACTCGCTGAGGGTGCGCTGCAGGGTTTGCAGCAGCTATGCGGCCGACCGCAGCGCCCTCGACCCGGCAGATTCCGCCAACGCAGTCGCGCTCAAGGAGAGGCAGTACGTGGCGGCCCGCCTGCAGCCTCTCGGAAACA
>JAFZLQ010000100.1 GCA_017551425.1 Bacteroidales bacterium
AGTGCCAGGAGATTTCTCGGCTGCGCTCGAAATGACAGAGGTGTCATCTCGACCAAGCGTAGCGCGTGGAGTGCCAGGAGATTTCTCGGCTGCGCTCGAAATGACAGGGGTGTCATCTCGACCAAGCGTAGCGCGGGGAGTGCCAGGAGATTTCTCGGCTGCGCTCGAAATGACAGAGGTGTCATCTCGACCAAGCGTAGCGCGTGGAGAGATCTCTTTGCCGGGATATACCCTCAAACCGTGCCAGGTCTGCTGCAGGGACGTGTCGTGCGAGCCGAAGTACAGGCCGTCTGAGGCGCCGACGAAGGCGAAGCAGTTGGAGGCGGCGTTGCGGGGATACTGGAGGTCGTACTGGCGGAACTTCTGGGCCGGCGTCATGTAGAGGGCACGGGTATCCACGTTGGCGATCTTGGCCACCGGATCGTCGAAGATCTGTCCTCCGGTGTGGGTGGTGAGCAGTCTATAGCCTTCCGGCAGCTGCAGGTTGCCGATCAGCGGGTACTGGAGTTCGCGGATGACGGTGTGGGGCTCGTCGTTCCGGAGATCCGCCCCGAAGCGCAGCTGCCCGTCCTCCGCCCATATCTTCAGCTGAAGCTTGAAGGCTTTGCCGCCGAGGCCGTCGTAATCAACCCTTACGGTATCGGCGTCCTGGGAGACCACGGGCCTGCAGTCGGCCGCCCGGATTTCGATCTCCTTGCGCCCGGGGGTGTTGTAGTAAAGCCTCCACAGGCCTTCGCCGCCGGCGTAGTTGTGGCCGGCCGGGCTGTCGGACAGAAACGCCAGGCTTCCGTCTGCATAATCAACGCAGAAGCATACGCCGTCGGAAACCACGGCGGTTTGCGGAAGAAACACTTCCTCCGCGCCCTTCCGTTCCTGCCCGCTGCAGCCCGCAAGGAGGAGCAGCGTCAAAGCTAAATACCTGGTCTTCATTTCATCGGACTGTCCAAAACAAACCTGCAAATCTCCTCATACATCTGAACGTCCCCCGGATCCTTTGAGCTCGCGAGCTGGTGCATCGCATCCGTTCCCGAATAAACGGCTATGGGCATGGCTCCGTACAGGCCGCTGTCTTTGTAGGCCTTCATGTACTCGCGCACGCGGTCTCGGAGCATCGGCACATCCTTGTAGTAGAATGTGGGATTGCCGCTGCCGTCGGGGCCGCTGCGGCCGTCGGACATCACGGACGCCACCAGCGAGAATTCGAATTCGAGTTCTATGCCCATCCCGTACTGTTTGAGTGCGGCTATGGTCTTGGACATGGGGTGGCTGGTGGAGCCGTTGTCCCAGTAGTAGTTGGGCTGCATGAAGGCGGCGTCGAATCCGAGCTTCTTCCACAGCTTGTATCCCGGGGCGAGGTGATACGGTATCCACCAGAGGCCCTCGTTGCAGGAATGGGCGTATTCGGCGGCGGCCGGGATTATCTCTTCCCAGTGCTTGTACTGGTAGTTGAAGGTTTCCGACTCGCCGTAGCCGATCCCGGCTTCCTTGTACAGGGACGGAGCCAGATGCAGCTCTTCGGAGAGTATGTAGAAACCTGCCAGCTCTACGTTGTTCAGCCCGAGGGCTGCGAAGCGCTTGCGGCAGCTGTCCATATACCAGCGGTATGCGGCAACCTGGTCTTCCGGCTTGGAGAAGTCGAGCTTGCGGCCGTCGGCCTCGCCCCAGTACACAGTGGATGAGTTCTTGTCGGCAAAATTGCTGAACATTACAGGGTCCGGCAGGCTCATCACCACAAGGCGCGGAGAGGGCGGAGGCCCAAGTTTGGAAGCGGCCTTGTTTATTGCGGCGTCGAGCTTGCGTATCGCTCCGTCGTCGCCCAGCCAGCCTTCCAGAAGGTCTTCCCAGGATGCTTTAACCGACGAAGGCCTGCCGTTTGTGAGGCAGTACGACATTCCGCGCACAGGGTCGTACGAGTCTATGCAGAGGAAGGCGTCGTAAAGCCACGCGGAGGTGCCGTCCGAGGCATTGAACACCACGTGGGACGCAAACCTGTCTTCCGTCCATACGGGAGGAACGGCGTTGTGCCGCCCCAGGGTAACAAGGCTGATATCGGCAAATCCGGGTACTCCGCTGCGCTTTTTCTCCCAGCCGTAGAGGCTGTGGGACAGGGATACCGTAGTAAAACTGAGCGAAACCACCTTGCCCTTCTCTCCGTTAGGACCTATGCCCTGTACGGACAGGATGTAGTCGGTGCCGTCCTGAAGGGGCTGGATGGTGAGCACCAGCTGCTGCGAGCCGGTGCCGCCGGTCTCTAGCGTGTCGCCCAGCGAGGGCTCTCCGGTCGCGGAATAGCCGTAGGCAACCGAGGCCGCGTCTATTGTGCTGAGGGCGAATTCAGCCCTGGAGGGCATTACGCTCTTGAGCTCGAGCCGGATTGCGGGCTCGTACACTTTTTCCTTCTCCTTCACCTTGCATGCGGCGGAGGAGAGGAGTATGAGGGCAAGGGCAATGATGATCCGCTTCATGATTCTAATAAATGTATGTGAGCTTGAACAGCGACAGGCCGACGTTCTGCTTCAGCACCACAAGATAAGCATCTTCTCCGACAATTCGAAGGTCGAGGTCCATTCCGCTGTTTCCGGAACCCAGTGGCGAGGGCTCCTCGGAGAGCTTCTCCTGCTCCGTATCGTTCTGAATGGCAGCCTGATACACCACGTTGCGCTCCCTGATTATATCGGCCCAGCTTTGCTCGGGAGTGCCTTCCAGGATGAAGATGCGGCCGTCCTCGGCGCTGACCTGGCGGGTGTAGGCCACATAGCGCTTCTTGCCGAGGTCGAAGTAGCGGAATGCGGTGTCGGCATAATAGCCGCTGAGCTCTTCAAGCGCGGGATTGTTGTCTGCGCCTTCCAGGTTCAGGAGGTCCTTGGGGGTGCTGGCGATCCATGCGAGCTCTCCGCCGCGGACGGAACATACGCCGCTGTTGATGTTGTCGGGGAAGGGGAAATACGCTCCTGCGCCGGTCACCTGGGGTGCGGCGATGCGGCCTCGCAGCCACATGCCTTCCAGCGCGCCCGTCATCTTGAAGGTGACCGTGCCCTGCTCGCTGTTGAAGTCCTTGAAGAAGAGTATGCCTTCCTGGAAGCTGCCCCATACGGTGAAGGTGTCTCCGAGACGCCTGCCTGCCCAGGTGGTGAGCTTGAGCGCCTTAGGATCGGCGTCGATGCCCTGGTCATAGACGTACAGTATAGGGTCTCCCTCGTTCATGTTGCTCACTGCCAGCAGGTCCTTGCCGCCGTTGATTTCCGGGTCTGTGTTCCTGACGATGCGGGGGCAGCTGAGGAAGAAGATGCCTTCGTCCTTTACGGTGCCCACGGGCAGCTTCCTGTAATTGTGAGGGTCTGTGCGGCTGATCGCCCAGAGATTCTTGGTGGTGTTGGTCTCGGCGATGTAGATGTAGTTGTCGTCGATGGCCACGTTGCGGTCTGCATTGGCGGTAAAGCCTTCTATGTAGTTGCTCCATGCTCCGGAGGCCTCGGAGAAGAGACCCCATTGGCGAATCACGGAAAGGCCGGACTCAAGGTAGGTGATGGAGAACCAGGTTACGAGGTTGCCGTAGGACAGGCCCTTGAGCTCGAAAGCCTCGCCCTTCCTGGTGGAAGAGAGCGCCTTGGTGTCTATGGTCACGGGGACGAGGTAGTTGGGGAAGGCTTTCAGCTCGCCGCCGGACAGCAGCACCGATTTGTCGATTTCCACCTTGAAGCTGGCGGATTCGCCGGACTCGGGGATGGTTACGGTGGGGGTGAGAATCTTCACAAGTCCCTCGGGAGCAGCCACATACGGCTCGTCCAGGCCCTCGTTCGCCTTCTCAATGAGGCTATTGTCTATCTTCACGGGGAAAGTCAGGCCTATGCCCTTGATGAAGTTGTCCATCTTGAGGTCGAGGATGATGGTCTCCTGGAGCTGGGGCTCGTTGCCGTCGGCATCGGGAGAGACCATCTTGCGGTTCACCTGGCGTCCGACGTTCTGCTGCGCTATTCCCACGGTGGAGTGCTGGAAATGCAGCAGCAGCAACTGCTTGGCGGCGTTGACGTCGAGGTCGTTCGAAGCCACGCAGACGGGCAGGACGTAGTCGCTGTCTGCGGAAATAAGATCTATGACCTGCAGGGGATCCCAGGATACGGTTACGTCCTTCACGACGTCGTCGACATCAAACTCGATGCTGCTCCTGTCGAGCCGGAACATGGATACGGGGAGCGTCTTGTAAGAGGTCCCGTTGTCTGCGTTGTATTTGTCGAGCGCGGCGGACACGCTGCCGGAATCCATGGATACGGTAGCGCTTGCCGCAGCCTTTCCCTTGCCGTTCTTGGCCACGCCGAAGGTGTACGACCCGGCATGGGCGGAAGTGTTGACGAGTGTCTCGCTTGCGGTGAGTCCGAAGCTGTCGGGAACCATGAAGTTCTCGCGGTCGTCGGGGAAGCATCCTGCAGCCAGGACAATGGCTAATGTTGTGATTACTAACTTTTTCATGCTACCATCCGGGATTTTGGGTGAAGTTGGTCATTTCAGACAGCTGCTTGGAGCCGAAGGGGAAGAGGTAGTCGCGGGTCTTGAAGACGCTGCGGCCGCCGATGTAGTCGTCGCTGACGCGCCTGTAGGAATCTTCGTAATTGTCTGCGGTCACGTGGAGGGTCCAGTTCTCGACGTTGTATTCCTTCTCGGCGATCATGGTGCGGACGGCGTCGTAATGGCGCTGGCTGCCTTCGAAGGCGAATTCCGCCATCTTTTCCTGGCGTATCATCCAGCGGAGCCATTCCTGGCCGCTGCGGGTGACGCCGCCAATGGTGCCGCCGTTGCCCTCGAAATCAATCTCGGGATAGGCTTCACGAAGGCCGATGAGGCCGGCGCGGGCGCGCACCTTGTCAACAGCCTCGATGGCATTGGATACCTCGCGCACCTGCTTCTCGTTGCAGGCTTCTGCGTATGCGAGGTACATTTCGGCAAGGCGGAAGGCGGGATAGACGTAGCGTATGCTGCTGTAGTCGGTGTCTTCCTTAAGCTGGTTGCCGGCCTTGTAGAGACGGCGCCAGACGAAGCCTACGCGGTTGCAGCCCTCGGTGGGGGAGTAACGCGAGGTGCATTCCTCGGAGTCGTAGCAGGTGAAGCGAAGTGCGGGACCGTCCATGGGGCGCTCGCAGGGCCACCAGAATCCGTTGGGAACGAAGTTGGAATAGTAGCGTGCGTCGCGTCCTACGGTTGAATTGTGCGCCTGGAAAGGCTTGGCCCATGAAGGATCGACGTCAACCAGCTGCTGGTAGTTGGCGGTCCAGCCCTCGGCCTTGTACCCGGACGCCTCGTCCACTATGGGACGGGAGTAGTCGAGCATGCCTGCGGTCTCGTAGTAGCCTACGATGGGGTAACGCCCCGATTCGGCCATGGGGTATGCATCGACGAGCTTGAGGGACGGGGTGATGAGGGAGAACCCGCGGCGGCAGATCCGGCCTCCGGACGGCGCCGAGAAGGCGATTTCGCCGCCTATCGACCCGAGGTAGTCTTCCGCCCACTGGCGATACCACCAGCCCCAGATGATCTCAGTGTTGGATCCCCAGTTCTCGAACCAGACGTTCTGGTAAGACGCTGCGGCATCGGCTATGGAAGCCTGCGGATCGCCTTTCCGGGTAAGCTCGTAAATGCCGAGGTCGATCACGTCCCTGGCTGCCGCGGCCGCCTTGTCCCATTTGCCTGCGTCGTAATCGGGGAACAGCTTGTCGCCGTCCTTGTTGACGAGGGAGGAATAGATGCCGCTTCCGTTCTGTCCGTTGAACAGGGGAGAGGCCGCGTAGAGGAGTATGCGTGCCTTGAGTGCCATCGCGGCGCCTTTGGTCACGCGCCCCATGTTGGAGGATGCCGCTATCACGTCGGAAATGCTGTTGGGCAGTTCGCCGATGGCGATGTCGAGCTCGCGGATCATGAAATCCACGTTTTCATCGACGGTGTCGCGGTCTATGGCTTCTGCGCTTATGTCCTGGTCGGACGCCACAGCGTTGCCGGCGTCGTCCCTCCAGAGAAAGACAGGACCGTAATGGCGGAACAGGGTAAAGTAGTAATATGCCCTGAGGAAACGGGCCTCGCCGTCCATGCAGGCCACCAGCTTTTCGGAATCCTCCTTGTCGTAGGAGAGGTTGTCGATGAAGGTGGTGCATTCGTTGATGGCTTCGTAGTATTTGGCCCAGATGTTTCCGCTGGCCACGTCGGTGGTGCTTGCGGAGCTGTATTCGCCGCGGCGTACCTTGTACCAGGCGGTCTCCCACTGGGATTTGGCGTGAAGGGCCTCGTCGCTGCGGAGGCTCGTGCCGCCCTCGTTGGCCCTGAGGTTCTCCTCGTTGGGCACATAGGCGTAGAGATGGGCGAGGTACTGCCGCACCGCCGTGGAACGGCTCATGATGTCTTCGAGCGTAGCCTGGTCCTTGGTGTTGATGTCGAAGAAAGAGTCGCAGGATGCCGTACCGAGCGTCATGAGCGCGGCGGCAAGTATGATGGCAAGTTTGTTCGTTTTCATCATCTTAGAAGTTGAGGTTGAGACCGAGGCTTACGTTGCGGGTGAGGGGATAGACGTTGCCGTAGGACGATTCAAGTTCGGGATCCCACAGCTTGAAGTCGGAGAAGGTCAGGAGGTTGACACCCTGCAGGTAGATGCGCAGGGTGGAGATTCCTATCTTCTTTGTGAAGTTCTTGGGCAGGGTGTATCCGAGCTCGGCATTCTTGAAACGCAGGAAGCTCATGTCCTTCTGCCAGTAGGTGGAGCGCACCTGGTTGTTGGCCGGGGTCTCAACGGAGAAACGGGGGTACGGGGCGTTGGGATCGCCCGTAACGGACCAGCTGTTCTCTATGACGTCGGCGAAGACCTGGCCCTGTACGAGCACGTTGGTGGCGGCGCCGCCGTAGAGGTTGTAGCCGCCGATGAAGCGGGTCACGTGGCTCACGCCGCTGAAGAAGACGCTGGCGTCGAATCCCTTCCAGCCCAGGCTTACGCCGAAGCCGTAGTTGATTTCCGGCACTGTGGTGTATCCTATGGCCACCATGTCGTAGCTGTCAACCTGTCCGTCGCCGTTGATGTCGCGGTATTTGATGTCGCCGGGCTGTACGGAACCGAAGGTCTGGGTGGGCCAGGTGTCGATTTCTTCCTGGGTCATGAAGAGGCCCTCGGCGATCAGGCCCCTCTGCTGTCCGTTGGCGAACATGGCGGTGTTCTGGTACTCCCAAACCTGGCTGGGCTTGTCGTCGAAGACGCGCCTGTTGCGGTTGAAGGTGTAGTTGGCGCGGGCCGATATGGAAAGCCCGTTGGCGAACAGGTAGTCGAACTGAGTGGATGCGTCGAAGCCGGCGTTCTGCATCTCGCCTATGTTGGTGTACTGGGTCTTGCGGAGACCTACGGCGCTCGGCATGGACTCGCGGGTGATGAAGATGCCGCTGCGGTAGTCGTTGAAGTAGTCGAACTGAACCTTGAGGTGGTCGCGCCAGAAGTTGATTTCCACGCCCACGTTGCGCTTGAGGGCCTCCTCCCAGACTATGCCGGGATTGCCGATGTCGCCGGTGGCCACGCCGGAGGTGTAAACCGGATTGGTGAGGCCCCAGCTGAATCCGCTGATGCCGCTGGTATCCATGGTGGTGATGTAACCGAAGCGCCTGCCGCCGCCGATCTGGTCGTTTCCGACCTTGCCGATGGAGGCCTTGAACTTGAGCAGGCTAACCGCGTCCTTGAGGGGCTCCCAGAACTTTTCGTTGGAGACTATCCAGCCGACAGCGCCCGAAGGGAAGAAGCCGAAGCGGTGGCCGGGGGCGAAGTTCTCGCTTCCGTTGTAACCGAAGTTGAACTCTGCAAAGTAACGGTCAACATAGGAATAGGTGGCGCGTCCTGCTATGCCGAGGCTCTTGTAAGGGAATGTGGTCCAGTAACTTCCGGGGTTGAGGCTGGTGCGCTCGCGCAGGTACCACAGGAACATGGCGCCTACCCTGTGCGCGCTTGCGAAGGTGCGCTCGTAGTTGGCGGAAGCCTCCACGTTCAGGACGGTCTGGCCGTCGATGCTGGTGCCGGATTTGTTGATGTAGCCTGTGCCGCTGCTGCCCTGGAGCATGTATTCATAGCTCTCGGTCTCCTGGTTCCATGCCAGGTAGTAAACCCTCGGGCGAATGGAGTTGGTGTAGGAGGAATTGCTCTTGGCGTCCCAGGATATCTGCGCCTTTGCGGTGAGTCCTTCGGTGATTATCTCGGAGAAGTCCTGGGTAAGCGACACGGTGGTCTGGGCGTTCTGGGAAGAGACTACGGCGTAACCCATGTTGTTGATGAGGTTGTACGGGTTGGAGCCGTTCTGCGGGTTGGAAAGAGTGCCGTCCGAGAACACCTTGGGGAAGCCGATGGGCGTAATCTGCATGGTGTATGCGTAGATGTCGCTGATCTCGCTGCCCGGCTTGTTCTTCTTGGTGAACTGGGTGGAAATGTCCATTCCCAGGGTGGTGGACGGGGTGATGTTGATATCCACGTTGGTGCGGAAGTTGAACCTGCTGTAGTTCATCTGCGCATTGTAGCGGTCGTTCTGCTCCACGTTGAAGATACCGTCCTCGAAGTAGTATGAACCGCCGGCGTAGTAGCGTACGTTCTTGGTACCGCCCGTCACGTTCACGTTGGCGCGGGTGTTCATTGCCTGCTCCTTGAAGATCTCGTGGATCCAGTCCACGTTGGGGTAGAGGTCGGGGTTCTCCCCGGACAGGTACATGCGCTTGGCGTAGTCGTCTATGGTTCCCGGCTGCATCGTGTTGAGGTAGTCGATGAACTGCTCGGCGCTGGCCATTTCCGGCAGCTGGGTGGGGGAGGTGATACCGGTCTCCACCTTGGCGTTTACCTTGGGCTTGGACTCGCTGCCTCGCTTGGTGGTGATGAGCACTATGCCGTTGGCGCCGCGTACGCCGTACAGGGCGGTGGCGGTTGCGTCCTTGAGGATGGAGAATGACGCTATGTCTTCCGTGTCAACAAGGTCCATCGAGCGCTCCACGCCGTCCACGAGGATGAGCGGGTATGCGTTGGCTCCAAAGGTGTTCACGCCTCGTATCCAGAATTCCGCGCTGGAACCCGGCTCGCCGGTGTGCTGGACCGCGACGACGCCCGCCAGCTTGCCGGCGAGGCCCGTGGAAAGCACGCCGATGGGCGCCTGCAGTGCCTGCGCGTCCACCGTGGTGATGGATCCGATGACGGATGCCTTCTTCTGGGTACCGTAGGCCACTTTCACGACTTCTTCAAGCTGGTTGGCCTGCGGGATGAGTTTGACGAGGATGTCTCTCTGGTCTCCGACCCTGACTTCTTCGTCCTGGTAGCCAAGGAAACTTACGACCAGCACGTCGGACGGCTTCACGGAAATCTCAAAGCGTCCGTCGATGTCGGTCATAGCTCCGCGGGTTTCACCCTTGACGGTGACGAACGCCCCGGGTAGGGGCAGGTCAGCCTCGTCGAGGATGCGGCCTTTAACGTCGCGGCTCTGGGCCAGGGCAGGGACTGACATCCACAGGCCCGGCAGGATCAAAGCTGCGGCGAGGAACAATTTCTTGAGCATTGACATAGGTATTCCTGGTTGTTAGAATTATCGTTGAACAGGCAGGCGAGGCCCTCGAATACGGCGTTGTCCGGGGCCTGGAGGATACGGATTCCCGGAAGGGCTTCCTGCAGGGGGCGTATCATTAGGTCGATGGACTTGGACACCTGGCCTCCCAGCAGCAGGACTTCGGAGCCGATTTCTCCGAGTATGCCTTTGACGGCCGATCCCAGCCTTGCGCCCAGGTTTTCATATACCCCGATGGCCGTAGGGTCGCCGGCGAATCCCATCCTGGCGATGGCATAAGCTGTCTTTGTGGAATCCCCCGTGCGGCTTGCATAATCTGCGCATACGCCTCTGGCGGAAAGCTCGTCCTCAAGTATGCCGCCGCCGGGACGCGGGACGTTCCAAAGGCTGTAGGCGGGGGATCCGGAGGAGTTGCACTGCACCCGGCCCTTTATGGAATAGGAAAAGCCGAGGCCGGTGCCCAGCGTTACGAGGGCGCAGCTGCTGTCCTGCAGGCTAAGCATGGATATGGCTCCCATGAGCACGGCGTTGACGTCGTGGGCGAAGCGCAGCTGCACGTCGTCAGGGATTCTTGCCAGGGCGCGGAAGGTCTTTCCGTAAACCGAGGCGAACTTGTGCTTCATGAGGAAGCGTCCTTCACGGTAGTCGAATGGACCGGGGATGGACACTCCTATGCCTTTCAGCCCTTTGACCGGGCCGATCGCCTTGCGCAGGGCCGCGGCCACGGTTGCGCCGTCCCCGTCGGAATGTACGGGAATCTGTCGGCCGTCGGTGCACTTTATATAGGTTCCGCCGACGTCAAGCAGGATCGTTTTCGTATCCATCCCTCAGGCAGGTCTTGTGTATGCGTATGGGCTCCTTGCCCAGGTTCTCGATCACGTATCTGCCCATCGATGCGGGTACGCAGGCGATTTCCATGAAGTCGAGGTCGAAATAGCGCTCCGGATGCTCTGCGCTCCGGATGCGTACGTGGTCGCCGTCCACGAGGGTGAGCACGTGGAATTTCTCGCCTTTCGTGTCCTGGAGGCATTCCTTTTCGAACTCGAGGCGGCGCAGGGAGATGTACATCTGCGGGTTCTCTCCGAGTATGTATTCCTGCCAGCCGTCTCCCTCGCAGTCGAGGCGTGGGGCCTGCACTATGTACTCCGGACTTTCAGGATTGTGTATTTCCGAGTAGCGGCGGTCCTGGCGGACGTTCAGCTCGCCCAGGTGGGTGTGGATGGGGCGCTGTTTGCCGTCGAAATCGAGCCGCAGGTAATCGTACATCTTATATGTATATGAGCCGATGGTGAGGGACCCGATTTCCAGGATGACCTGGTTGCGGCCGCTGGAGTGGATGGTTCCCGCCGGCAGCATCACCTGCAGGCCGGGCCTGGATTCCTCGTAGCTCACGTATTTCATGTAGTCGCAGGGCTTGTGCTCAGTGTCCGCAGCCTCTATCTCCCTGAAGAACGCGGGGATGTCGGCGTCGTCGCGGAAGCCTATGAAGGTCTTGGCCTCGTGGCCGGTGATTACCACGTAGTAGCTCTCGTCCTGCCTGCCGAATTCGTTGTAGTTCAGCACGTTGAATTCGCCCCCGGAGTGGCACTGGATGCTCATGTTGCCGGTGCTGTGATAGCTGTCGTCCCAGTTGAAGCGGATGGGGAAGTAGCCTTTGTACTTGCGTACGCACTTCTCTCCCATGAGACTGACGCCCTCCTTGTGCACGAAGGAGCAGTAGTTGATGTCCAGCTTTTCGCTCCCCGCCTCCACCAGGACGCTCACTTCCATGGGTATGAAGTCGAACACCCATGCGGCGTTGCGCATCTTTTCGGGCAGGTGGCGCTGCGTCTTCATGTACGAACCGCCCCATACGCCTTCCAGGTAGCAGGGCTTGGCGCGGAAAGGATATTTGACGAGCTGGGCGCAGATGTCGGCGAAGCTGCCGAACGGCATCATCTGAAGGTTCGCAGGATCGTTGTCGAGTACGTACCAGTCGATGGCACCGGCCTCGAAGAGGGATTTGCGCAGCTGTACGGCGTTCTCGAAGTCGCAGTAATAGCAGCGGCGTATGGTACGGTTGATGATGCCGGTGTGCTTCTTGCCGAGGTTGGCGTACTCGCCTGCGCGTATGCGGAGCATGGAGTTCTTGGGGGTGATGTCGAAGAAAACCTTCACGTCGTAGAGGCCGCGGAGTTCTGGCACGAGGCAGCCGTAGCCGTACACTGCGGTGATCCGGCCCTTCTGCCTTGTGACGCTCTTCCTGAACGCTTTGGTCTTCTCCGGGTCCATAAGGCCCTGGTATCCGCCGTGATAGACCTTGCCGTAGAGAAGGGTGGGGTCAATCTTGGTGTCCCATATGAGCAGGGGGTCGATTATTGCGTCTATCTCCCTGCCGCTCTTGAGGGTCGCGGCGTTGGCGTCTATCGATTCGAATTCCAGGCCGAGGAGCTCGCATTCGCGGTTCATCAGGCTCACGAAGCGGTCCCACCGGGCCGTGGTGTAGCCGTCCAGGGCCACGATGACGCCCTCTTGCCGCGCCTTGGCGGCCAGCGTGGCGACGAACTTCTTTACCACGTTGGGGGTGCCTCCGGCGATTATCGAATCCTTTGTCTCTTTGCTCAGTTCCGGACGATTGACCGGTTTGGGGTCGTCGTACGGAAACGGGTTGTACATAAAACTCATACGCTACCTTATATCGTAATATTCAAATCCGAGCATCTCTGCGAGGGCCTCGAGCTGCGGGCGGCAGTCGCCGTCCACGATGGCGTAGTGCTGGGTCGCACCTATGCGGAGCACCTGCTCCCAAAGCTGCTTGACGGGCACGACGGGCTTGAAGATGGTGTGGCTGTATGTAGCCAGAAGATGCTTCTTGTTGCTCTGGGGCGTGTCTTTTTCGCTCAGGCTCTCCGCCATGAAGGTGATGAGCTTGTATTTGCCCCCTTTCTCGTAGATACCGGCCACGGTCTTCATTCCCGGGCTGATGCGGTACCATGCGAAGGGCGCTCCTGCGTATTTCCAGCTGGTCTTTGCAAAGCGCACGTCGCGGGAAATTATCACGTTGTCCTGCCAGGCAGGGTCGTTGTGGTCGTTGGGGCCCGCGTGGCCGCCGGCGAAGGTGCCGAAGTCGTCTTCGATATGGAAGGGCTCGATGAAGTTGACGTTCCTGCCGGTGAGGAGCTTGAGTATGTAGGTGGCCAGTCCTGCGCCTATGTCGGCCTCGGGCACCAGTACGCTCACGTTCTCGTTGAACCACTGGGGGTAGAATCCCGCCCTGCAGCCTGCCGTGCGGAAGGTGGCCTGGTCTATGTCGTTGTAAACGAAGCAGTCTATATCGTTATTCCGGGCCATTTTCTGGATGGCGAGGGTCGCCTTGACGCAGCCGATGAACTTGTCGTACTCGACGTCTTCCATCATCCTGTATTTGGAGGTCAGCTCGTCTGCGTAGGCCTTGACTTCCTCATCCGTAAGGTTTTCTATCTCCGTGCCGTAGTCGGAGTAGGGGAGATAGTGGATTTCGGGCCCTATCCTGGTGAAGAGGTCGTAATTGTCGAAGTAGGTGCTCCACATGGCCTCGTTCATGTTTGCCATGAGGCCCACGTTGGAGTGGCGCAGTATGGCCCTTGCGCGGGCGGCATCGGCATATACGCGTACCTTTTCTGTTATTTCCTCGCGCGTGCCCATAACGGTGCGTACGTGAGCCCTCGGGACGCGCCTGATGCTGCCGGAGCCTTCCAGGGAGCCTACCAGCGTGCCTGCGCAGAGGTAATCCACGAAGTCGTCTTCGTCGAGGGTGGTTTCGAAGCTCATGCGGGGCTTAGCCACGTTGCAGAATATGATGGGGATGTCGGGGCAGTCGCGGAGGAACCTTATCCATGCGAAATCCTCGCTCCATGAGAGGAACTCGGCATAGATGAAATCGACCTTCTCTTTCCAGAAGAGGTCTATCGCCCTTTCTGCGTCTTCGCGCTCATATACGATTCCGGGATCCACTAGGTCGAGAAATCCCATCGTCGCCTTGATGTCTTTTACGGCGATGTCCTTGCGTTCGCCGTAGGTGCCGCGTTTGGGCCCGGAGAGATTCTTGAAGCGCGGGGATGCAATCAGGAGGAGTCCTGCGCGCGGTTTGCGGAGTTTGTCTTTAGCTTGCATTGCTTATGTTCTTTTTGTTGAAATCTTTGTCGTAGTGCCTGCGGCTTACCCAGAGGCATGCGAGGCCGCAGACCAGCCAGATGACGCCGAGTACGGGGAAGGTGGCGTTGAGGCTGCCGGTGGCTTCCTTGATGAGGGCCAGGATGTAGGGGGCGGTGGCGCCTACCGCGAAGCCGGTCATTATCATTGCGCTGGAGCATGATGCGTGAAGGCGCTCCGGCGTTACGTCGTAAAGGGCGGCGTAGATGTTGGCGTCGAAGAAGGCCCTGAAAAAGCCCCAGCCAGCAAAGCAGAGGTAGAGTACCCAGAGGCTCTTTGCGGTGCCCATGAACGGCAGGAATGCGGCTCCGAGTATCAGGCCGACGCCCTGTATGACCATGCGCTTTCGCGGGGCCTTTTCTGCGAACCTGTCGGACAGGGTGCCTGCGAGAAGGACGCCGATGAATGCGGCCACATAGGTCCAGAGCATGGAGTTGAGGCCTGCCTGGGCGCCTGTCTGGCCGAAGTTCTCCTGCAGGAAGGTGGGGACCCAGGTCATGTAGCCGGTTATCACGAAAATGAATCCGCAGAAGCCCAGCGTCACCATCAGCGCCGTGGGGGTGGTGAACACCGTCCTGAATCCGTCCCAGATGCTTACTTTCGCTCCGCTGCTGTCATTCTGAGCGGAGCTCTCTTTTCTGTCATTCTGAGCGGAATCTTCTTTTCTGTCATTCTGAGCGGAGCTCTCTTTTCTGTCATTCTGAGCGGAGCGGAGCGGAGTCGAAGAATCTCCCCTCGGCAGGTCGCGGAGCCTCAGCGCCATCACGACGGCCCAGACCACGCCGGCGCCGCCGAAGATGTAGAAGGCATATTGCCAGCCGAGGTGGTCTCCGATGTATCCGGCGAGCCAGCCGGCGAGGATGACGCCTACGTAATAGGAGGTCTGGTGTATGGACATGGCGCGGGCGCGGGTGTCCGTATGGTACTGTCCCAGCAGGGAGTAGTTGGCCGGCCCGAAGAAGGCTTCTCCGCCGCCGGTCGCTATGGAGCGGGTGAGTATCAGCAGGAAGACGCCGTTGGCGAGGCCGGTGAACATGGTGGCGATGCTCCAGAACAGGATGCTGAGGGTGGTGACCCATTTGCGGCTGAAGCGGTCTCCCATCCAACCTCCTATGGGCACCATGACGGCGTAGAAGAGGTTGAAGAACACGGCTATGAGGCTGACCGAGGTGTCCGAAAGGGACAGACTGTCCCTTATGAGGGGCAGCACGGAGTTGAAGACCTGGCGGTCTCCCTGGTTCAGGAGGTAAGCCACCCACAGCAGGGCGAGCACTTCCCATTTATACCATTTGCTTGCAGATTTCATTGATTCAGTGGAATTCATCTGTGGTGCACTGTGGTGCAAAACTACTAAAAAAAATGAATTCTGCACAAATTTTTTTTATATTTTTGCATCGACTATGATCAGTATAGG
Organism: Bacteroidales bacterium; assembly: GCA_017551425.1. Next base: position 15,133 of record JAFZLQ010000100.1, read on the forward strand.
GAACAAAGTTCTGAAACTCCTCATCCACGAGCCTCTGGACGGCTTCTATCAGGGCACCCGTTTCGACCGCTCCGGCGTGTTCGGCAGCGTGCTCTGGAACGGTGTGGAGATGGCCGGCAGGTGGTTCAGTTCCTACGACCCGCGGATGCACGATGCCGTTTGCGGTCCCGCCGAGGAGTTCAGTCCCATAGGTTTCGATGAAGCCGCCCCCGGAGGCTGCTTTGTCAAGATTGGCGTGGGCCTTCTTGAGCGTCCAGACGCAGAGGCTTACGACCGCTTCCGCCTTTACCCGGTATCCGACCCCGGAACGTGGACCGTCGAGGCAGGGGAGCGCTCGGTCGTTTTTACCCATCGCCTGGACGGTATCTATCTGTACCGCAAAGAGATAGTCGCCGGCCCCGGCTCTTTCCATATACGCCACAGACTCGAGTCGCTCGGCGCACCCCTTTCAGGCGAAGTCTATAACCATAATTTCTGGACCTTCGGACGCTTCGAGGTCGGCCCGGGTCGCCTTATCGATTTCCCCTTCAGGCCCGAGGGAACCTGGCGCGCTGAATACGACAGTGTCGGGTTCACCGGCGGCGGCGTACGCTTCTCCCGCACGCTCCGTGAGGGTGAGTCCGTCTATTGCGGTAACATCCACAAGGAAGGGACCTCCGGGATGCCTTACTCGATGAGTGTCTCCGACGGTCCCGTTTCGGTGCATATACGCGGCAACGTTCCCGTCACGCACACCGTCCTCTGGTCCAATCACCGCATCGCCTGCCTGGAACCGTACAACGATTTTGCAACGCCCTTCTTTTGGGAAATAGAATACAGATTTGATAATTACAATATACATCAGAATCCGGACATCTCTCTTTCGGAATCGTAAGCACCCGCGCTTGTAGCGGGAGGGGCCCATTTATGGG
>JAFZLQ010000016.1 GCA_017551425.1 Bacteroidales bacterium
AACTACAAATACAGCGACATAACGAAGAAATATATGTATGAGGGCTTTGAAACGAAGAGTGACTCAATGTGGGCGGGATATGGAATTGCGGTTACATTTGAGTTTTAAGGGAGAAAACGACTTCGATTGGCTCCGGCTCATTGCGAGTCGGAGCCTTATCATTATATATGGATAATAGAACACGCGAACTGTTCAAAACCAGATGTCGATGCTCACGTTAGAAATAAAGCGGTCAAGAGACTGCGACCGGACAAGCCGGCCACAGACTCTTGCCGGTCAATCACCCCTGGCCCCTCAAGGGGAAGATAATCACCCGGGAGCCGCAGTGCCAGCGCGAGCGTCAGTGCCCATATCCCGCTTTCCATAACATAATCTCATCGGAATTGTGTAACAGCGGCCGGCACTGTCATTTCTCCGCATCAGAGGAGGAAGTATACGTGGGACAGAAGCCCGCAAAACCGCCCTACAGGGCCGCTGATTACACAATTCGGATTATGTTAAGGACGCTCCGTCAGTGCGGTGCGAAGGTCCTACCTTCGAACTCCCGGGTGAGGCGGCGGCAGACAAGCAGCTCCCCTCAGGGGCCACCCGGGCCCCGGCCCGTCGGGGAGCTGCGCACTTTGCGGGGCGCAAAGTGCCGGACACGTTCAGCGTCAGTAAGTATTCGACTGTCTGAAGCTCGCTATCAGTGTCAGTGCTGCGCGGAGAGTCTGCCGCCTTAGGCGCTTCGCTTGGGGTCGGCCCGGAGCCAAAGGTCGTGTGGCGGAGCAAGTCCGCCACACCACCTTCGTCACCGTTCCTCCTCGGTACGGCTTCGCCGTGGTTAAACCTGGCCGCTATTCCTCCACACCTCTGCCGGGGAGAACCCCGCCAGAAGTGTTCCGGGCAGCCAGGATGCAGCCGTCCCGGCTGCTGGCGCAGACAGTGTCAGTCATCGCAGATCGGTTCGTCAACATTCGTCGCCGCCCAGAATCCGCGCTGCCCGCCACAGACTGCGCCGATTAGCGCCCCGCATCAACAGCAGTGCGACATACCTTGATTCCAGAGACAGTGCCAGTTCGCGAGGACCGTAGTACCCCGTATCAACGTCATCGCGCGCTCACACTTTTGAGCCGTCCCGGCTCAGGCCCCGTAGGCCGTCTGTCCAACCCTTCAGCTGCCTGTCTTTGCCGGCGGCCGGGAGCCTGAGGTCTCCCGTCCGTGGTCCCGTCAAAGCCAGTCAGCCCTCCCGCACCAGACCGCCTCCGGCGCCAACGCTCCACTTCGTTCCGCGCCCTTGGTCATTTAGAGACTCAAAGGCTGATTCCCGCATCAACCTCAGCGAAAACCTCAACGACATCACACGCATCCACGGTCTGCCTTTGAGACTCTAAACAACCAAGGCCCTCAAGCTGATGTACGCTTCAGCCGCAGTACAAATTCGACTGGCATCACCCGCTCGAAGGAAAGAGAAAGGGTATAAATATATTAACAGGAAGCAGCGGCTGACGCCGCTGCGGGTGCTCTCGGCCTTGATTAAGTCGCTGATTTTGATTATCTTTGTTATACCTGAGAAGGCACCTATGAGCTATTGCCCTGCCCAAAAGTACAAACGTAAGATATGCCCTTGTATAGACCCTCAATACTCCTTTCTGATGCCTACGGTTCCGCGGGTAACGTGACCTTTTATCATCGGAATGGACGGTGTTATACCAGAAGGAGGGTCAAGGCATCATATCCAGGCACGCCAGCTCAGCTGGAGCATCTGGCCATACACCGGAGAGCAATGGCAGCCTGGGCATCCCTGGATCGCGACATACAGTTGAAGTGGATAGAATATGAGACCTCGGCAGAACCGCATCGGCCACCCTTTGACCACAAGGCGCATATCTCGGGAAACAATCTGTTCGTGTCAGCATATCACGGCTTTGCCTTGATGGGGAATGAGCATACACCTGAACCACAACCATTCCAGATGCCTCCGTTTGTGGTAACGTTTGATAGTGCTGCCGTTGAAAACGGTGTCCTACAATTAACTGTTGATGCCCATGTCTCGCCGGATGATAATCCGGGACGTTACCGTCTGTATTCCCGTCTCCGGCTCACGTATCCCGGCAAGGGATATGGCGTCAGAGGAATGAAAGGATACCTGGCAGCTGGCGACAGTTCCGGGCGAATGACTATCACTATTCCTGGATATACGGAAATCTGGAACCTCACCGAAGAGAGCTTCCAGATTCAGGCAATGTCTATATTATTGGATTCCGAGACCGGATTCCGGAGTCAGTATCAAAGGACTACTGCGATTATTGAACCCAATCGTCAATAGCCTCCCAGAATTCCACGGTTTCTTTGAGATCAATTTGATTCTGGGGTGTGCGGAAGATGTATCCGGCGTCTCGCCAATTGTAGATGGTTTGCCGGGTAACGCCAAGCGCCTTTGCCAGAGAAGACACACTGATACTGTCTTTTATCTGCAGCAGCTGTTTCATCTTCTCCAGTTTCTCGCGCCGGTGCTCTATCTTAGAAAGGGCAAAGGAGAGCATAAGACGTACGCTTACCTTATCGCGCCCCAGGCCGAGAAGGGCCTTGAGGACATCGATGCCCGACTGGGTGTCGAACGTGAGACCCAGGTACCGGTTGTCAGTATGTTCATCGTACTTCATCTGTCCCCTTTAAAAAAGAAAACCGCCACTGTGAAAAGTGTCGGAAGCATATAGTGAGGTTTCGCCGGGCCAGCCGCTCATCGCGTATGCTGGAACCAAAACGATATGTTGTGACGTCCTTTTGACGTGGAGTAGCGGGAGTGGGTCACGATCCCACGACCTCCGGATTATGAATCCGACGCTCTAACCAGCTGAGCTACC
>JAFZLQ010000101.1 GCA_017551425.1 Bacteroidales bacterium
ATAATTCTATATAAAGCTTAGCTTGTCCTTGATGCTCCTGGTTTCTTCAAAAGAACCAACGCTCTCGTTGTTCTCGGTACTTGCTTGTACTTTCTTTTTTACAGTCTTTTCAATGAACTCAATTTCAATTTTGGCGCTAAAAAAACCAGCCTCTTCGGCTGATGGCCAAACCGCGTTTTTTCAGGCGCGGATTGCAAAGGTACGAACATTTTTTGAATCTGCAAATTTTTTTGCTAAAATTTTCAAAAAAATTGCATCAAAAAGCTGTTTTTAAAGAACTCTGCAATCCTCCGCTCTCGAACGGGGATGCAAAGGTAGTCTATATTTTTGAATTCGCAAATTTATTTTTAAAATTTTTTCAAAAAAAATGCAACCCGGTTTTTACCCCGGATTGCATCCTTTTATTTAAAGCGCTGATTATTACATCATTCCACCCTGAGGCATGGCAGGAACGGCCGGAGCGGGCTCAGGAATGTCAACCACACCGCATTCGGTGGTAAGGAACATTCCGGCCACGGAGGCCGCATTCTCCAGTGCCACACGCGCCACCTTGGTAGGATCTATGACGCCAGCCTCGAACATATTTACATACTCGCCCGTGCGCGCGTTATAGCCGAAGTCGGCCTTGCCTTCCTTGATCTTCTGGATGATGACGCTGCCGTCAACGCCTGCATTCTCTGCAATCTGGCGGAGAGGCTCTTCGATTGCCTTGGAGACGATGCGTATGCCGGTGGTCTCGTCTTCGTTCTCTCCCTTGAGGGCTGCGAGGGCCTCGCCTGCGCGGATGTATGCCACGCCGCCACCGGGCAGGTAGCCTTCCTCAACCGCGGCGCGGGTTGCATTGAGGGCATCCTCCACGCGGTCTTTCTTCTCCTTCATCTCGACTTCGGTGGTTGCGCCCACGTAGAGCACCGCCACGCCGCCGCCGAGCTTGCCGAGACGCTCCTTGAGCTTCTCCTTGTCGTACTCGGAAGTGCTGACCTCGATCTGCTTGCGGATCTGCTCCACGCGGTCCTTGATGGCTTCCTTGTCCCCTGCACCGCCTACGATGGTGGTGTTCTCCTTGGTGATGGTGACTTTCTCGGCACGACCGAGCATGTCGGGAGTGGTGTTCTCCAGGGTGAAGCCGCGCTCCTCGCTCACGACGATTGCGCCGGTGAGGGTTGCGATGTCCTGAAGCATCTCCTTGCGGCGGTCGCCGAAACCGGGAGCCTTGACTGCGGCGATCTTGAGGGTGCCGCGGAGCTTGTTGACCACGAGGGTCGTAAGGGCCTCGCCGTCAACGTCTTCGGCGATGATAAGGAGTTCCTTGCCTTCACGGGCGATGGGCTCGAGAATGGGAAGGAGGTCCTTCATGGTGCTGATCTTCTTGTCTGTGATGAGGATGGCGGGATTGTTGAGCTCGGCCTCCATCTTGTCTCCGTTGGTCATGAAGTAGGGGCTGATGTAGCCGCGGTCGAACTGCATACCCTCGACGACCTTGACCTCGGTATCGGTGCCCTTGGCCTCTTCTACGGTGATGACGCCGTCCTGGCCCACCTTGGACATTGCATCGGCGATGAGTTTGCCGATGTAGGAATCGTTGTTGGCGCTGACGGTACCGACCTGCTCGACCTTGGAGTAGTCGCTGCCCACCTGCTTGCTCTGGCCCTTGAGGCTGTCGACCACGGTGGCGACCGCCTTGTCTATGCCGCGCTTGAGGTCCATGGGGTTGGCGCCTGCGGTGACGTTCTTGAGGCCCACGTTGATGATTGCCTGGGCGAGCACGGTGGCTGTTGTGGTGCCGTCGCCGGCCTGCTCGTTGGTCTTGGAGGCGACCTCCTTGACCATCTGGGCGCCCATATTCTCGAAGCGGTCTTCGAGTTCGATCTCCTTGGCTACGGTAACGCCGTCCTTGGTGACCTGGGGAGCTCCGAATTTCTTGTCGATTACGACGTTGCGGCCTTTGGGGCCAAGGGTGACCTTGACGGCGTCGGCCAACTGGTCTGCACCGCTCTTCATGAGGGTGCGGACATCGGTATTGAATTTAATCTCCTTTGCCATAATGATGATTGTTTATTGGATTTCTCGACTTCGCTCGAAATGACAGTCGTTACAGGATTGCCAAGTCGTTACAGGATTGCCAAGTCGTTACGGGATTGCTAAGTCGTTACAGGATTGCTAAAATGTCAGACTGTTTTACGATGAGGTACTTCTTGTCTTCCACGGTGACCTCGGTGCCGGCGTATTTGCCATAAAGGACTACGTCGCCGACCTTGACCTCCATGGCCTCGTCTTTCTTGCCGGGGCCTGCGGCCACTACCGTACCCTGCTGGGGCTTCTCTTTTGCGGTGTCGGGGATGAAGATTCCCGATGCTGTCTTGGTCTCGGCCTCCTTGGGCTCGATAACCACTCTGTCTGCTAAAGGTTTAAGCATGATATGAAATGTTGTTAGTGTCAAAAAAGCGCCCCCGGACCAACCGGAGACGCTATATTAAGAATCAACCACTGTGCCAGTGACAAAATGTCAATATTTGTTGAGGGGAACGCCGGCGGTGAGCTGGTTGACCTTGCGGCGGACGTCCGCAATCACCTCCTCATGCGCCTCCAGGCGGGCTTTCTGCTCTGCCGTGGGCTCTTCCTTGAGGGTGAGGAGCTCAGCCACCGAGGCGGCGGAGGCCAGGACGGTATCTATCAGGCCGGCCATGTACGCCATGTCTTTCTCCACGAATCCACGGGAAGTGATGGCGGGAGTGCCGATGCGGAGGCCGCTGGTCTGGAACGGGGTGCGGGAATCGAACGGCACCATGTTCTTGTTGACGGTTATGTCTGCCTTGACGAGCTCTTTCTCCGCGACGCGGCCGGTGAGGTTCTCGAACTTGCCGCGAAGGTCGATGAGCATGAGGTGATTGTCCGTGCCGCCGCTGACGACCTTATAGCCGAGATTCACGAACTCTTTGCACATAGCGGCGGCGTTGGCCACCACCTGCTTCTGGTATGCGGCGAACTGCGGCTGCATGGCCTCGAAGAAAGCCACTGCCTTTGCGGCGATGACGTGCTCGAGCGGACCGCCCTGCACTCCGGGGAACACGGAGGAGTCGAGGATCTGGCTCATCTTCTTGACGACGCCCTTGGGAGTGGTGCGGCCGCGGGGATCGTCAAAGTCCTTACCGATGAGGATGACGCCGCCGCGGGGGCCGCGGAGGGTCTTGTGGGTGGTGGAGGTGACGATGTGTGCGTACTTCACAGGGTTCTTGAGGAGGCCGGCGGCGATGAGGCCGGCGGTATGCGCCATGTCTATCCAGAGAAGTGCGCCGACGCTGTCCGCTATCTTGCACATGCGCTCGTAATCCCATTCGCGGGAGTATGCGGAGGCGCCGCCGACTATGAGCTTGGGCTTGTGCTCGAGGGCGAGGCGCTCCATGGCGTCGTAGTCAACACGGCCGGTTTCCGGATCCAGCCCGTAGGATACTATATTATAAAGGATACCGGAGGCGTTGACGGGAGAGCCGTGGGTGAGGTGCCCGCCCATGCTGAGGTCGAGACCCATCATTGTGTCTCCGGGCTGGAGGACAGCCATCATCACCGCCATGTTGGCCTGGGCTCCGGAATGGGGCTGGACGTTTGCCCACTCGGCGCCGTATATCTCCTTGAGACGGTCTATGGCGAGCTGCTCTATCTGGTCGACCACCTCGCATCCGCCGTAGTAGCGCTTGCCTGGATATCCCTCGGCGTACTTGTTGGTGCAGATGGAGCCCATGGCGCGGAGGACGTCGTCGGATACGTAATTCTCGGAGGCGATGAGTTCGAGCCCGGCGTGCTGGCGCTCGGACTCTTTCTTGATGAGTTCAAAAAGCTGGATGTCCTGTTTCATGTCTTATGTAATTAGCTTTCAAATATAAGAAAAATTGTACCTTTGTGCAAGTATGAAAGACCGCAAACTGTTAAATATCGAGCTGGGGCGCATAACCCCTGAAGCCTACCGGGAACTCCCTCCGAGCGGCATCGCCCTGATACTGGACAACATACGCAGCGCGCACAACGTCGGCAGCGCCTTCCGCACCGCAGACGCCTTCAAGGCCGACAAGGTCTGGCTGTGCGGAATCTGCGCCACGCCCCCGTCGGCCGAGATTCACAAATCAGCCCTCGGGGCTGAAGACAGCGTCCCGTGGGAACACCGTTCCGACACCCTAGAAGTCGTACGGGAGCTGCGTTCGGAAGGATGGACGGTACTGAGCGTAGAGCAGACCGAGCACGCCGTGGAATTACAGGATTTCCGGCCTGAAGAAGGCACCCGATACGCACTGGTTTTCGGCAACGAGGTCGACGGCGTTCAGCAGGAAGTCGTGGACGCTTCGGACGGCGCGCTCGTCATTCCGCAATTCGGCACCAAGCATTCCCTCAACGTTTCCGTGAGCATAGGCACGGTTCTTTGGGAATTCGCCAGGCGGCATGCAGCCAAATAGTTTTTTCGCTATATTTGCATATAATCCATTTGCACCGCATAATATGAAGAAATCTCCTTATTTCGTTCCCATAAGCGAAGAATGTACTTTGTTATGGGATAATGTGCTTTGCTCCAGCGGCCCCGATCTTGGCGGGACCGAGGACGTCGGTTATGAAGATTGGGTAATAGACGAACAGGTATGAAAACACGTTTGATTCTATTCGCCATTGCGGCGCTGGCCGCCTCGGCATGTACCCGAGAGGCCGCCCAGGTCGAATCTGTTGCCGAAAAGATTGTCCTCACCGCCACCCAGGAAGGGTATGACGGCACAAAATCATTGCTCATCGACGGCGGCACCCAGGTCTTCTGGGAGTACGGAGACAACATAAAGGTCTTCTACGACGGCAAGAGCAACCAGTTCGACTCGCAGATTACCGAGCTCGACACATACGAGCCTGTAACCACCTTCATCGGGACGCTCGACAACGTTTCCGTAGGAAGCATCAACAGCACCGGGAAGAAGATCCTTGCCCTTTACCCATACCGGGATGACGCCACATCCGACGGCAATACGATTACCACGGCGCTTCCCGAAGAGCAGATCGGCGCTCCCGGCAGTTTCTTCAAACGCACGCAGATTACCGCCGCTTGCTCCAGCAGCGTAGCCCTCCGCTTCTATAACGTCACCGGAGGAATACGCTTCAAGCTCTCAAAGAGCGGGATAAAGAAGATCCGCCTGGAGGCGACCAACGGAGAGAATCTCGCCGGAAAAGCGAGGATTACCTTCAACGGCGCCGTCCCTGCAATAGGTTCGGTTACGAACGGCAGCAGTTCCGTCACCCTCACCGCTCCCCGCGGAGAGTCCTTCAGCACCGGGACATGGTATTACATAGTCACCCTGCCCGCCACCCTTTCCGGCGGCTTCAGGATGGTCTTCAGCAAGGATTCGGAGTCAGGCATTTATACCCACAGCTCATCCGTAACCATCAGCAGGGGGAAGTTCGGCAGCCTGGAGAACCCCGACAAGAACGTTTCTTTCTCCGATGAAACCACCTACAGTCTCCTTCCCGAGATCCATGACGGAGACGACGTCCTTGCCAACAATCCGCTGGTGGAAAAGTTCCTGACCGAAGTTACATATCCGGAGAGGGACTACAGCTACACCAAGCTGTTCAATTACCCTCCCGTCGCTCCCGGCCAGTCTGACGTACCCCCCGTGTACGCCATCAAATGGACTGCCGACGCCTCCGCAGGGGAGCTTACCGCCACATTGACTGACGGCGGCTGGTCCAAGGAAAACACCCTTCCCGCAGGGGCGTCCTGCTATACGGTCACAAACCTGCGCCCGGGCGCCAGCTACACATATCAGATCAAGGCTAAGAACGGCCAGACGATGGCGAGCGGATCCTTCACCACCCACGGCCACCTGCATCAGCTGTTCTTCCAGAAGAACGTTCGCAACTGCCGGGACCTCGGCGGATGGAAGACCAAGGACGGCAGAACCGTAAAGTATCGCAAGGTTTACCGCGGCGGCCGCCTCCAGTGGGCCACAAAAGAAGCGGCCACCCTGACCGAAGAGGGACTCGCAGAGGTTCTGGCCGAGGGCATCAAGGCCCAGCTTGAACTGCGCAACACCAACGACGCCATTACGGAAACCGCCCTCGGCTCCGGATACGCATTCTGCGCTCCTATCATAAGGGAAGGTTATACCGATATGCTCAGGCCTTCCGACGGACTTACCGGAAAGACCAGGCAATGCTTCGAGTTCATAGTCAACTGCGTACGGGAAGACAAGCCGGTGTACTTCCACTGCTCCCTCGGACGCGACCGTACAGGCACTGTGGCCATGCTGGTGCTCGGAGTCCTGGGAGTCAACGAAGGCGACATCTCGAAGGAGTACGAACTCACCCAGTTCGCCCCGCACTACTGGGGCACTTCCGAGAAAGAGCATACCCTGTTTACCCGCACGGCGAACTATGCGTACAAAAGCGCCGCCGGCTATATATGGGACAACTTCACCACCGGTTCCGAGTCCTTTGCCACCGGTGTCGAGAAGTTCTTCCTCAGCATCGGCGTAAGCCAGAAAGACATTGACGATTTCCGTAACCTGATGCTTGAGTAATCCATCTTAGAAAGAATCGGTATGAAAACACATTATATCCTTTTAGCTTTCGCGATACTGGCCGCATCCGGCTGTGCCAAGGATGCAGTACAAAACGACAGGGTCGAGCGTGAGGTAACCATCACCGCCTGGCAGGAAGGCGCCCCCGGGGTCAAATCCACCCTCCAGGACGGCGGCACGCAGGTATATTGGGAACCGGGAGATGCCATAAAGGTCTTCTACGACAAGGTCGGCAACAAATTCGAATCCAGCTGCACCTCCCTTGCCACCGTTTCCGATTTCACCGGCAAGCTCGGATTCGTCGGAGGCGGCACCGAAGACGCCGCTCCGGCACAATACCTCTGGGGTCTCTACCCTTTCCGCACCGATGCCACTTCCGACGGCACTTCCGTTACCACCACCCTGCCTGCGACCCAGACCGGCAAGGCGGGGTCGTTCGCCCAGAACACCAACATCACGCTTGCACGCTCCGAGGGTTTCGGAATGGCATTCTACAATGTCTGCGGAGGCATACGCTTCACCCTCAGCCAGAGCGGCATCAAGCGCATAACGCTTGAGGGCAACAACGGCGAGGCCCTGGCCGGCACGTTCAAGGTGGCGTTCAACAACGGCGTGCCCGCAGTACAATCCGTATCGGAGCCCTCAACCAAGATTACCCTCAAGGCCCCCGGCGACGAGTTCCAGACCGGAGTCTGGTACTACATCGCCTGCCTGCCCGGGACGCTGTCGAAGGGCTTCAAGATGAGCTTCCGCTCCGAGGCCGGAGTGGGATACCTGGACAGCAGCAAGCCGGTGTCCATCAAGAGGGGCGTATTCGGTTCCATCGCCAATGCCGACGCCGGAGCGACATTCTCCGCCGGCGGTGACGACCCCGAAGACATCACCATAGACATCGACGGCGAATTCTGGGATTGGGGAAGCGTAACGACCGGACTTGACGGCGGCAGCGTTTACAAGGCTTTCAAGGTCCACAACGACAACAGCAAGATCTACTTCTACTCCAAGCGCGACAATCGCGAAGCCATTTGGAACAAGGGCGCTTACTATTATTACTACATCGACGCCGACAATGATCCGTCAACCGGTATCAGTCACGATGCCGAAGGCATAAGCGGAGTGACGATGTATATGTACTTCTACCCGTTTGCCGGATCTTATGCATCCCCGGAATTCTTCACTTCCGCCAGCGGGGGCGCAAAGCCAAGCTCAAGCATTCTCGAATCCGTCCTCTTTGCCGGAGCGGTCTCGGGCAAAGACGTGGAACTCGAGACCAGCCTGCCCCTTTCCGTAGCCGGAATAAAGAAGGGCGATACGATCGCACTTTACACCTGGGGCAACAAAGACGGCAGCGACTTCAAGAAAACCAGGTTTATATACACGGTCAAGTAGGCGGTGCTGCAAAGCCAACTCGTTGACCAACAGCAATTTAAGCAATTCAGGGGCCCCCGAAAAGAGGGTCCCTGAATCATTTAATCTACTTATTGTCAGTAAGTTGACTTTGCGCCGGCCGATGATTAGCGGAGCTTCTTGTAACCGTACTGGCAGGTGTCGCCGAGCTCGAGCTCGATCTTCATGAGGCGGTTGTACTTGCAGATACGGTCTGTACGGCTGAGGGAACCGGTCTTGATCTGGCCGCTGTTGGTGGCGACTGCGATGTCTGCGATGGTGGTGTCCTCGGTCTCGCCGGAACGGTGGCTGGTGACGGTGGTGTAGCCGTGACGGTGAGCCATCTCGATGGCGTCAAGGGTCTCGGTGAGAGAGCCGATCTGGTTGACCTTGATGAGGATGCTGTTGCCGGCGCCCAT
>JAFZLQ010000102.1 GCA_017551425.1 Bacteroidales bacterium
AAGTGTAGCAAACCACCCCAGTGAGACCCCGCAGCGGCGAGCCGGCTTACAGATTCTGCCGATACTCGGTGGGGGTCATGCCGAACTGGCGCTTGAACTGGTCGCGGAAGGTGGCCGGGGTAAAGCCCACTTTTTCGGCAATGTCCGAAAGCGACATCTCCGGTTCTTCCTTCAGGAGGTGCACCGCGTCCTGCAGGCGCATCGTATTGATATAGACTGTGAAAGACTGCCCGCCTGCGTAAGAGGACATAAGGTCGCTGAATGTCCTGCGGCTTATGCCGAAACGGTCCAGGACATCCTGCCTCTGCAGGTTGGGATTTGTGTACATCCGTTCTTCACGGATTGCATTGTCTATGCTCCTGAAGAGTTCCGGGTCCGGCGCAGCGCTGCCGGCCAGCGTGGATTCCTGGGCCTTGGCCTGTTCGTCAATCATTCGCACAAGGGCTCGGTTTTTCTCTCCGATCTGATTCCTTTGCCGTCCGAAGAAATACGAGAAGGCTCCGGAGATCAGCAGCAACGCCACAAAGGCGATGATGATGACATCCTTGCGGGCCGATTCGTTCTCAGCTTCCTGAATTTTCCGGTCCTGCTCCTTTGCGTGGTACCTGGCGGCGTATTCCTGGGCTTCGCTCTCTTGCTGCTGCTTGTTGAGCTGATTCTGGAGAGCTGCATAGCGGTTCATATATGCCAGCGCTTCTTCAGTCTTTCCCTGCGCCGTAGCGGCATCGGCCCTGTCCTTAAGGATAGTGCCATAGTCGGCGTTGAGGGTATCGGCGCCCAACCGGGCTTCTACCTCAGCGTAAATGGCCAGGAGTTTGTCCCATTCTTCCAGAGCCTTCCATGAGGGAGCAAGCATCACGCGTCCGCCATAAGTATGGCCATAATCCGACTGCTCCAAAAGCCGTACATATTTCCGAGCCTCGGTGATTTGGGGCGGAGTGGTCCGGGCATAAGCCCGTGCTATGAAAGCCCATGCCTGGGATTTATAGTACTGGCAATACCGTGCGCGGTCCGCGCCGATGGGCGGCAGGCGATAGCTGTCTTCGGTATAGGCGGAAGGGCGTTTTTCGTAGTCTTCCAGCTTCCTGATAATTGCCATGCCCTCCGGGATTACGGCTTCGAAGTTTCCATCCTCCTCCAGGACCGCGATCTTGCGTTTGCGGGCAATGATGCCGGCGTCCATACGGTCCACGCTCGGGGCTCCGGAATCCAGGGCCTTGATGACCTGGTCCAGCTTGGCCAGGCCTTCGTCGTGGCGGCCCAGGTAGGTCAGGACCAGGCCTACTTCGGCTTCCATGCGCAGGGCTTCTGTCTCGGAACTCCACTGGCGGCTCAGATCAACCATTTCAATGGCATACTTCAGCCAAAGCTCATAATCCTTCCGCATGCGGGCGGTGTCCATGAGCAGCTGGAGAATATTGCTGCGCTTGTCGGCAGTCGAAGCGCTGGTGGCGCTGGTGGAATCACGCTGCAGGAGGTCCTCGCAGATGGCGATGGCCTCATCCAGGCGTGGATCGTCCGGTGAGTGGGCATACACCTTGGCACGGAGATAATCGGCCTCATAGGCATCTATATTGCCAACGATGAGGGCCGAATCGATGATGACAAGCGCCCGGTCCGGATCCCTGCCGTAAGTAAGCATGGCGGCCCTGGCGGTGTAAAGGGTATCCAAGGCCTGGGGCTCGTGCTCATAAGTGCGTTTTACGCCCTTCTCACATCCCCCAAGCACCAGAATAGTGCAGATTATCCAGACAAAAAACCGTTTATTCATCGGGAACTTCCATATGGACCTCTTCAGCGGCATACAGAATCTCGTTAATCAGGCTTTCCCGCTCTTCTTCAGGCACGACGCTCCATGTCCCGATAGCGGAATACAAACCCGGATTGTGCTCCTTCACCTTTTCCACTATGCGGTTTGCCCATCTGTCCCTTATGGCGTTGGGGACGAACTCATACATTCTTTGAGGAATCAAACTCTTGATGGTGTTCTTCTGATTCACGATGGCTGGTGTCTGATTAACGGGAACGAAGATAGTAAAAAGGGGCATACTGCACAATAATAACCATGCGTGATTTTGGCACAGGACCAAATTCGTGCGTAAAACAGATATAATAACTATCTTTGCTGACGGTAGTAACGCAGCAATAATGGAAAAGATTATCAATAGTGAGTTCGGAGGGGAGAGGCCGCTTTACAGGGCAAACGACCTGTATCTGGAAAACGTGAAGATTCATGCGGGAGAGTCTGCCTTGAAGGAGACCGCCCGTATTGATGCGTTTCACTGTGTCTTCGAAGGTAAGTATCCCCTATGGATATGCGACGGCTTCAGGCTGAAGGGCTGCCTGTTTACGGTCGGGGCGCGCGCCGCAGTCTGGTATTCCCATAATACGGAGATGGAAGATTGCCGCATAGAGGCGCCCAAGATGTTCCGCGAGACAGACGGCATCAGGCTCCGCCGCGTGCAGTTCACCGCCGCGCAGGAGACCTTCTGGAGCTGCCGGAACATAGATGTGGAGGACATCACCGCAGACCAGGCGGACTATATTTTCATGCACTGCTCGGACATAAAGGTAAGGAACCTGAAGCTCAACGGCAATTATTCCTTCCAATGGTCCCGCAACGTGGAGATACGGGACAGCATCCTCAACACGAAAGACGCTTTCTGGGAGACCGACAACGTAAGCGTGTACGACTCGGTAATCAACGGAGAATACCTCGGCTGGCATTCCCGCGGCCTCAGGCTGGTCCGCTGCCGCATCACCGGCACCCAGCCGCTCTGCTACATCGACGGCCTCACGATGGAAGACTGCACTTTCGGCGACGACGCCGATCTCGCCTTCGAGTATTCAAGCGTGCAGGCTACCATAAAAGGCACCGTCCCTTCAGTAAAGAATCCTACCACCGGCCGCATCCTGGCAGACGGATACGGCGAAATCATCCTGGACGCCAACATCAAGGCTCCGGCAAACTGCGAGATACTCACAAGATAATGGCATACGATTTTGATTCCTTCGTCGATCGCAGGGGTACCGCCTGCGTAAAATGGGACGCGCCCAACGGAGTCGGCGTCCCTTCCGGAGATGTCATCCCGATGTGGGTGGCCGATATGGACTTCCGCACGGCTCCCTGCATCATCGAGGCCCTCCGCAAGAGAGTGGAACACGGCGTCTTCGGCTATACCGCCGTTCCGGACAGCTATTACGATGCGGTCATCTCATGGTTCTCCCGCCGCCGCGGCTGGAAGATACAGAAGGACTGGATAATCTACACCACCGCCGTCGTCCCGGCCCTGTCGGTCTGCATAAAGGCATTTACTGAGCCCGGCGACGAAGTGGTCTTCCTGACCCCCGCCTACAACTGTTTCTTCTCCTCCGTCCGCAATGCCGGATGCGTGGTTTCCGGGAGCGGGCTGATATACGGTCGAAATGGCACAAGTATCTCGGTGTCAATCGATTGGGCCGATCTTGAACGCCGATGCTCATCCCCCCGGGCCAAGGTGCTCCTGCTGTGCAACCCCCACAATCCGGCGGGACGCATCTGGACGCGCGACGAGCTTCTGCGCCTGGGCGAGATCGCCCGCCGCAACGGCCTCGTGGTCCTGAGCGACGAGATCCACTGCGAGCTCGAGATGCCGGGGCACGTTTTCACCCCCTTCGCCGCAGTCTCCCGGGAGAACCAGGAATGCTGCGTGACGATGAATACCCCCAGCAAGTCCTTCAACACCGCAAGCCTGCAGATCGCCAACATCATCAGCAGCAATCCCGAATGGCGGGAGCGTATTGACAGGGTCATCAATATCTACGAAGTATGTGACGTAGGCCCCTTCGGAGTCGCGGGGCTGCAGGCCGCCTATACCGACGGCGAGCCGTGGCTGAAGGAACTGAACGCCTATATCTGGCAGAACTACTGCGAGTTGCGGGAGCTCTTCGCCAGCCGCCTGCCGGAATGCGGGGTGACGGAGCTTCAGGGTACGTACCTCGCGTGGGTCGATGTGTCCGCCGTCGGACGCGGCTCCCGGGAGATCGTGGACAGCCTGATCCTCAACGAGCACGTGCGTCCGGGTCCCGGCGCCCTCTATGGCGACGACGGGTTCATCCGCATCAACCTCGCCTGCCCGCGCAGCGTCTGCCGCGAAGGCCTTGAGCGCATCGCTTCCGGGCTCCGGCGGATGATGACGGTTTGACTTTCTCCGGAAATTGAGTTATCTTTCGAAAAATAACAATCAACAATGAAAAAGTTCGTATATGTAATTCTTTCGGCGGCGCTGATGGCGTTCGTGGGCTGCGGCAACCAGGGTGGAAGCAATAACACCAAAGAAGGAGACCAGGACCAGCAGGCCGGCGAGCAGAAACTGGAAACCCTCGCAATGAAACAGCTTGAACATCTTCCCGACGAGCCTGTGTTCGACATCAACACCAGCCTCGGCACCATCAGGGTTAAGCTTTACGCAGACACCCCCAAACATCGCGACAACTTCGCGAAGCTGGCCCTCAGCGGCTTTTACGACGGCCTTCTCTTCCACCGCGTAATCCCCGACTTCATGATTCAGGGCGGCGACCCTCTCACCAAAGACATGAATAACGCGGCCCAGTTCGGCACCGGCGGCCCCGGATACCAGATCGAGGCGGAGATCCGCCCGGATCACCATCATAAGAAAGGAGCTCTCGCAGCGGCGCGCAAGGGCGATATGGCCAATCCCCTCAAGGAGTCCAGCGGCTCCCAGTTCTACATCGTCCAGAGCGAAAGCGGCTGCCGCCACCTCGACGGCGAGTACACCATCTACGGCGAGACCCTCGAAGGCTTTGACGTCATCGACGCCATCGCATCCGTCCCTACAGACCGCCGCGGCCTCCCCGACTCCCCGGTCCGCATAAAATCCGTAAAATTGGTCAGCGAGCTCGAGTAGTTTGGCACACCCTTTGCAATTTACTTTAACCGAATAGTTTTTTCATAGGTTAAATTTTAGGTTAGAATTGCAAGTCGCCCGCGCTGTGAAGCGCGGGCGATGTTGTTTTGTCTTTGAAAATAAGAAAAGATGTATTATATTTGCGATTCGTAAATCGTAAATTCTTTTATGGCGGCTCAGGTTAAACAGGTCGTAATG
>JAFZLQ010000103.1 GCA_017551425.1 Bacteroidales bacterium
GGTTTTCGGAAGTTCGTGAAAAAATGGGTATCTTTGTGTGCGAATGGAATATAAACTTGTAATATTCGATCTGGACGGAACGCTGCTGGACACCATCGAGGATCTGGCAGAGGCGGTGAACCATGCACTACGGGTGCGTGGTCTCCCCCTTCACAGCCTTGAGGAATACCGCGGCATGGTCGGTCACGGGGTGCTCAACCTCGTGGCCACGGCCTTGGAGCGGTCGATGGCGAGCGGGTCCGACGCCCTCATCGACGAGGCTCTGACCGACTTCACCGAGTACTACTGCGCCCACATCGACGTCCACACCCGCCCCTACCCCGGAATGGTCGACCTCGTGAACGACCTCGACGCCGCCGGCGTGCGTATGGCCGTGGCTTCCAACAAGTTCCAGTCGGGCGCAGAAAAGCTGGTGCGCGAATTCTTCCCTGGGATTCCCTTCATCGCCATCCTCGGCAACCGCGAAGGCTTCCCGCTGAAGCCGGATCCGGAAATAGTCGGTGAAATCCTGCGGGCGGCATCCATCTCCCAGGCTGACGCCGTCCTAATCGGAGACTCCCGCACCGACATGCAGACCGCCTTCAACGGCGGCATCTCCGCCATCGCCGTCGGCTGGGGCTATCGAAGCACGGAGGAATTAGAGAAAGCGATACGCGATATTCTCGGCCCCGACAGTCCTTCAACGACACCTGTTGCCGGCAGCGTCACCGAGCTCCGCACCCTCCTTTTCGGCAGGCCGTTCTTTGTGAGCGGGCAGATGAGCACCCCGCCGGAGCAGCCGTCCACTCCCCTGCAACAGGCTGTCTATGAGGCGTTTGCGCGCCTCGATATCTCCTTTGTCCGCGTGGATACCGACCCCGGCATCACCATGGAGGACTGCCTCCACATCGACGAGGGACTCGGCGCGCGCATCGTCAAAACCGTCTTTGTTTGCAACCGGCAGCAGACGGAGTTCTATCTGTATGCGATGCCGGCCGACAAGCCTTTTGTCACGCGCGAGTTCTGCGCGGCCCTCGGCATCCCGCGAGTGTCGTTCGCATCGGCCGAAAAGCTGCTGGAGCTGACCGGCGTCGCACCCGGGGCTACCACCATCCTGAGCGCCGTCTCACCTGCCGCCGCCGGGGTGCACCTGGTGATGGACCGCGCCGTGGCCGCCGCCGAATGGTTCGCCTGCACCGACGGCACCCCCACCTGCTTCGTCAAGCTCCGCACCCGCGACCTCCTGGACAAATATATCCCCGCAACCAGCCACAACCTGACGCTCATTTAAGCGCCGGGAGCCAGGTAGTGTAGGAGGTGCCGGCCTGGCCGGCGGAGGCGAAGTCGCAGAGTATCAGCGAGTTACCGGCAGAATCGGTAGCTCTTAACTGGGCCGAGGGCAAAAAGGTCGGAGGAAAGGGTCGCGGAAAAGAAGAGGGTCAGCAGAAAAACGAGGATTCTACGCATGACAGTTTTTTCTATACTTCCTATTGCATCTGCCGGAGGCGGACGTCAATCGACGGGAGGGCGGCAGGAAGGGCGGAGAGGTCCGTCTGGCCGAAATGGTATGGGATCAGGACCTTTGGGGCGATGACTTTTGCAGCGGCGATGCACTGCTCCGGAGTCATCGTATATGGCTGATTCACAGGGAGGAACGCCACGTCGATGTCTTTGAGCTCCGCCATCTCCGGCACGTCCTCGGTGTCCCCGGCCACGTAGATGCGCAGGCCGTCGATGGTGAGCACATAGCCGTTGCCGTTGCCCTTCGGGTGGAACATCTCCCGACCGGGCGTGGTGTTGTACGCCGGCACCGCCTCCAGTTTTATCCCGCCCGGCAGCTCACGGCTTCCGCCGTTGTGTATGGCCTCGCCTCGGCCGATTTTGGCCCTGCTGGTCTCATTCAGGATGAGGAGGGTTTCAGGGCCCGTAAGGGCCGTAATAGCCTCAGAATCAAGGTGGTCCGGATGCTCGTGGGTTATCAGGATCACATCGGCCTTTGGGAACTCCGCGGCGTAGTCGGTGGGCTTGCCGAGGCCGGACACAGGATCAATCTGGATGGTTATGTCTTTGTAGTAGATGGCCAGCGTGCCGTGCTTGATAAGGGTGATGTCCACGGGGGCGCCTGACGCCGTCCGGAAACGCTCCACCTCGTACCTGGAGTCCGACGGGCCTTTATATCCCTTGCAGGAGAAAAGCGTGAAGAAGGTGAAAGCCATAAGGAAGAAGAGTCGTTTCATAATAACTGCAAGTTACGAAAAAAGCCGTATCTTTACAAAAAAGGAAAAACCATGCTCAAAATCGGAGACACCATGCCCCACTTCGAAGTGGTAGACCAGGACGGCCAAACCGTTCGTTCAGAGGACTTTATCGGCCGTGGCCGCAAGACCATCATCTACTTTTACCCCAAGGACAACACCTCCGGCTGCACGGCCGAGGCTTGCTCTTTCCGGGACAATTATGCCGAGCTGACCGCCGCCGGCTACAACGTGGTGGGCGTGAGCAAGGACTCCGCCAAGTCGCATAGCGGCTTTCGCGCCAAGTACGAACTGCCCTTCCGGCTGCTGTCAGATCCTTCCACGGATATGCTGCAGGCCTTCGGCGCCTGGGGCGAGAAGAAGATGTACGGAAAGACCGTCCTCGGCACGCTAAGACGCACCTTCATCTTTGACGAGAACGGCCTCCTCGAGCGCATCATCGAAAAAGTCGACACCAAGAATGCCGCAGGGCAGATACTCTAGCCTATCATAGGCCTCACAATCTCCACCCTCAGTCCAAGCGCGCCCACAATCCGGTAGAACGTGCTCACGCTCGGTGTCATCGTACCGTTCTCAATTTTAGAAATATAGCTTTTAGTGGTGCCTATTCTGGAGGCCAGTTCTGACTGTGTCACCTTCTCCCCCTTGCGTACGTCGCGAATTATCTGTCCGGAATAGAAAGCATACGCCTGTTCCTCCGCAGCAGCCCTTTCGAGCGTGCCGGGGACACCGAATTCGGCATTAAGGACAACATCGTAATCCCTAACCTGATTGTCGTTAACGTGTTCTTTCATAATATGCTTTCTTTATCTGTTTTGCCTTTTCAATCTCA
>JAFZLQ010000104.1 GCA_017551425.1 Bacteroidales bacterium
ACCTACGCCGACTGGTTCGAGAACGCCTTCTACAAGGGCAAGGTTACTCTCACTCTCGCCCCCGGTGAGTACATCATTCTTGTCGGCTAACAGCAACTTACGTTTCAGCCTCCGGGAGATTTCCCCGGAGGCTGACTATTAAACGATTGAATATGAAACAGTTAGGTTTTACGGCAGCGCTGCTTGCGGCAGTGTTGCCTGCGGCTTGCTCGCGCAATTTCAATCCTGCGAGCGTACGCGACTTTGCCGACGGCGAAGTGCAGAGGGTTGAGCCCCTCAGCTGGTGGACGGGGATGAAGACTCCCCTGCAGCTGCTCGTACAGGGTCCCTCTATCAGCGAATACGAAGTGAGCATCGAAGGCCTCCCCGGAACGCAGGTCACCGGCACGCACAATGCCGAGAGCCCCAACTTCCTCTTCCTCGACGTGCTGGTGGGCACGGAAAGCGGAACCGGCTGGCTGGTGTTCTCCAAAGACGGCGAGCCCGCTTTCAAGTATCCGTACATAATACGCGAGCGCCGCGAGGGCAGCGCACAGAGGAAGAGCTACAGCACGGAAGACATGATCTATCTCATTATGCCCGACCGCTTTGCCTCAGGTTCTTCTGACAACGACCGCGGCTGGCCGGGCGGCGCATACGACGACGGCTCCGCTGTTGAGTGGAAGGTCCCCGAGACCCCGGACGCCGTTGACCGCAAAAATCCCGTAGCCCGCCACGGCGGAGACATACAGGGCCTCATCGACCATCTTGATTACATAGTCGATCTGGGCGCCACGGCAGTCTGGAACACCCCCCTGCTGCTCGACAACCAGGAAGTGGAATCGTATCACGGATACGCATGCTCCGACTATTACCACATCGACCCGCGCTTCGGAGACAACGCCCTGTATAAGGAATATGTGGCAAAGTCGCACGAGGCAGGCCTCAAGGTCATAATGGACATCGTCACCAACCATTGCGGCACCACTCACTGGTGGATGCAGGACACCCCGTTCAAGGACTGGATCCACCGTTTCCCCGAGTACATGCAGATGAACGCCCTGTTCTCCGTCTATATGGATCCCCATGCGGCGCAGACCGACCTCACCCGTCAGGAGAGCGGCTGGTTCGTGCCCTCCATGCCGGACATGAACCTCGACAATCCATTCGTACTCAAGTACTTCCAGCAGTGGGCCATCTGGTGGGTGGAATATGCCGACCTGGACGGACTGCGCGTTGACACCTTCCCTTACAACGAGCCGGGCCCCATGTCGAAGTGGTGCAAGGCCGTGCGCGACGAGTACCCCAACATCAACATAGTGGGCGAATGCTGGGATCCGCTCATCCCCCAGGTCGCATACTGGCAGAGCGGCAACGCCAACAAGAACGGCTACGACAGCAACCTCCCCAGCATCATGGACTTCCCGCTGCGTGACGCCATAATCTCCGCCCTCTGCGAGGACCAGGTATGGTGGAACGAGGGCATGACCCGCGTCTATAGCGTCCTGGCCCAGGATTTCGTCTATCACGACCTGGACAACATGATGATATTCTTCGCCAACCACGACCATCCGCGCACGGGCGACATCATCCAGAGCAATCCGGACAAGATGAAGCTTGCAATAGCCCTTGTGGCGACCCTCCGCGGCATACCTCAGCTGTACTACGGAGACGAGATGATGTTCGTGGAGCGCCGCGACTGCGAGAGCCACGACGGAGCCAAGCGCATAGACTTCCCCGGAGGATGGGAGGGCGACACCGTTGACCTCTTCACCCGCAGCGGGCGCAACGCCGCGGGCGGGCCGCTCTGGCGCAACGCTGCAGACCTTCACGACTACACCGCCCGCCTCTTCAACTGGCGCAAGACTTCCGAGCCGGTGAAGCACGGCAAGACCCTTCACTTCCTGTCGCGCAAGAACGTGGGTGTCAGCAATATAACGGATAACTCCTACTCGTATTTCCGCTACACCGACGACCAGGCCGTATTCGTTTACATCAACAATACCATGGAGCCGCGCATACTCGACTGGAGCCACTACTCCGAGTTCGTCTCCGGCCCCGTGGACGGTTACGAGGTGATTTCCGGGCAGAACGTCACCCTGCAGGACGGATTCGAGGTCGCTCCCCGCAGTGCGATAGTCGTACAGTTCGACCGTCGCTCGCCCGAGCGTTAATAATAAATAGCTGATTATCAGCAGCATACGTTAGCACCTCTGGGAGGTTTTCCCAGAGGTCAAAAGGCAAGGTATTGAAAATGAAAGATATACGTTTTACGGTTGTTCTGGCGGCGCTGATGCTGGTGACGGGGTGCGGAAAGGCGGAGGTGCAGGCGTCGTTCGACTACAGCGTCAGCAGTCCCGACGGCGCGCTCACCGCATACTTCGGCCTCACGCCGGAGGGTCAGCCATGCTACAGGCTCGAGCGGAACGGGGCGGAGGTCATCAAGCCTTCACGTCTCGGGTTCCTCCTTGTATCCACTCCGGAAAAAGACAGGGGAAGCGACCCCGTCATCAAGAACGCACGCACGGGCATGACCTTCAACGGAGGCTCCGACCTGTATTCGGGATTCTCGGTTCTGGGATCATCGTCAAGCAGCAAGGACGAGACCTGGACCCCGGTCTGGGGCGAGGAGTCCGAAATCCGCGACCGCTACAACGAGACGCTGTTCTGTCTCCTGCGCGCCTCGGACGGCGTGCGCATGGACATCCGCCTGCGCATGTACGACGAGGGCCTTGGCCTCCGCTATGAGTTCCCGAAGGCCAACAAGCTACGCTATTTCAAAGTAGGAGAAGAACTTACGGAATTTGCGATGACGGGCGACCACACCGCCTGGTGGATCAGCGGAGACTACGATACCCAGGAATACAACTACACCCGCAGCCGCCTGAGCGAGATACGCTCCCGTTCCATGGCCATGCGCCTTGAGAATGCATCGGCAACGGGGTTCAGCCCCACCGGGGTGCAGACCGCCCTGCTGCTCAGGACCGACGACAGCCTCTATATCAACATTCACGAGGCGGCGGTTGTAGATTATCCCACCGCCAACCTGGAGCTGGACGACTCACGCATGGTCTTCCGCACCTGGCTGACTCCGGACGCGGAGGGCATAAAGGGCCGCCTGCAGGCTCCCTGCGTGAGCCCCTGGCGTACGGTGATGGTTGTTGACGACGCCCGTAAAATGCTGGCGTCCAGGATGATACTCAACCTCAACGAACCCTGCGCCATTGAGGACGTGAGCTGGATCCATCCCGTAAAATACGTGGGCGTATGGTGGGAGATGATTTCCGGCAAGCGCGAATGGAGCTATACCTACGACACCCCATCGGTGCAGCTCGGCGTCACCGACTACAGCACCCTCAAGCCGCACGGCAATCACGGAGCCAATAACGAAAACGTTCGCCGCTACATCGACTTTGCCGCCGACAACGGCTTTGACGCCGTACTGGTGGAAGGCTGGAACGAGGGCTGGGAGGACTGGTTCGGATGCCAGAAAGATTACGTGTTCGACTTCGTCACCCCGTACCCCGACTTCGACCTTCCGGCGCTCAACAAATACGCGCACCAGAGGGGCGTGAGGCTCATAATGCATCACGAAACCTCCTCATCGGTAATTAATTACGAGCGCCACATGGAGGCTGCCTATGAGCTGATGAACCGCTACGGCTACGACGCCGTGAAGAGCGGATACGTGGGCAATATCATCCCTTACGGCGAGCATCACTACGGCCAGCCGCTCATCAACCACTACCTGTATGCCATAAAGGAAGCGGCGGAGCATCATATAATGGTCAACGCTCATGAGGCGGTGCGCCCCACAGGCCTGTGCCGCACCTGGCCCAACCTTATCGGCAACGAGAGCGCCATGGGCACCGAGTACCGCGCCCGCATCAACCCCGGGCATACGGCGGTGCTGCCGTTCACGCGCCTGCAGGGCGGTCCGATGGACTACACTCCGGGCATCTTCGAGCAGGACATGGCGGTTACGGCCCCCGGACGGACCGGAAAGATGCGTCACACCATCGCAAACCAGCTTGGCCTGTACGTGACGTTCAATTCGCCGCTGCAGATGGCCGCCGACCTGCCGGAAAACTACGCGCGCTTC
>JAFZLQ010000105.1 GCA_017551425.1 Bacteroidales bacterium
CTTTAACGAGGAAGAATATTAAGTCTACCGGTTGCTTTTACGCCGCTTGAGCGTGAAATGTAACTGCTTATAGATTAATAGATTATACAAAGTCCCTGCTGCTGTTTTGCCGCAGGGACTTTGCGTATATCCCTATGAATCAAGTGTTTGCGTTTTACGGTAGTACGACGGTAGCCTCACACTTCTTTGCTGCGTCCGGCGGCAGCACCATCGACAAAGCCAACAATGACTTCGCGGCAGCCTATCCGAAGATCAACTGGAAGGCTGGCAAGACTTTGAACAACGAGTCCGGTTTAAGCTTTTTACTCCCTTGCTGACGGCATGGCGTGACCGGAGGTCTTAAGTGCCTGGGTGTCAAGGATTCCGTCTGCGAGTACCTGGCGGCCGTTGATAAATACCCTTCTGACTCCGAAGGCCTTCTGCTGATCAGGCACGGCATCCTTCATCTCGGCCTCGTCGAATACGGTCAGGTCGGCAAAGTAGCCGGGCTTGATGTAGCCTCGCTCCGGAATGCTGAAGCGGTCCGCAACTCCGCCGGTCATCTTGCGGATAGTGCGTGGCATAGTGTCGCCCTCGCCGCGCAGCGAACAGCGGATGAATTTGGGGAAGCAGTCGTAGATGGCGGGGTTCTGGACACCGAAATCCTCAACCCAGGCATCGGTCATATATAGTACGTTGTCGCGTTTGGACTGCCACTCGATAATTTCCGGCGTGCTATACGGGCCCATATTAACGCGTCCGTTGAAGTTGGACATTTCGCAGAGGTCGAGGTACGCGTCAATGTCGGATTTGCCCCATTCCTTCGCTATCTGGTGCACGGTCTTGCCCTCATACTGCTCATACCCTGGCCCAAGATAAGCGATAACAATGTCCTTCCAGCCGAAACCGAGCATCTTCATGGACAAGGTGGCAAGGATAGTGAATTTCAGCTTCGTGAAAGGTTTACGGCGCTCTTCGGCCGACAGCTCCTGGAACCAGTTGGGCAGGAAGACGGTCATTACTGAAACTCCGAGCAACTCGTTATAGATGTCAAAACCGGCATCCACCCCTTCCTTGCGCAGGTCATCCAGAATACGGTGGAATTCGTCTTTGCATTTGAAGGTGCTGCGGCCGACGAAAATGGCGTGGGAGTACTCCAGCTTCAGGTGTGTGCCCCTGGACATCTCCACCAACTCGTCCAGAGCCCGAAGGATGTGCGCACGGCCGAAGAGCGGGTAGTCAAGGGAGACTGCCGATTCGGCACGAGGGTGAACGGTGAGCGGGCGGTCGTATTTCTCCGCCAGCAGCGCCACGTCGCGCGTTTCAGGCACACCGGCGAAGCGGCCCGGTTCGTACATCATACCCAGCGAGAGGCCGCAGGCGCCTTCCTTGAGCCCTTGCTCCATAATTCCAAGCATCCTCTCTTTTTCCTCCGTAGTCAACTCTCGGTTCTCATATCCTGCCACGCTTGTGCGGGCCGTGCAGTGGCCGACCAGAACGGCGATATTGCATGGATTCTTGTGGTCGATGGCATCAAAGAAGGACTTGACCGTAGGATAAACTCCCGTCTTGTCGTCCCCTCGGTAGCCGAAAAGCCCGCCGCCAATCTTGTCAAGGTTGGGGGAGTCCTGCTCGAAGCCTACTGCAGACAGGCCGCAGTTTCCTGTGACAAAGGACGTTATGCCTTGCCTGATAAACGGCTCCATATATTTCAGCGGCTCTTTTTTGATACAGAACCAGTCGTTATGAGAATGCGCATCAAAAAAGCCGGAAGATACACTTAGGCCGCCCAAGTCGATGACTTCGTCCGCCTTTTCGTCCAGATTCGATCCAACTGCCGTTATCTTCTCGTTTTCAATCAGGATATCGCTTAAGAAGGCATCTTCTCCGCTGCCGTCGTAGATTTTGCCGTTTTTCAGAAGGGTTCGCATAATGATAATTATCGGTTAATAATCAGTTTTACAAATATAAGTGTATTTTTGCTGAAATAACCAGAGACTGATTAGTTATATGGCAATTGAATTCGGACCTTTGAAGCGCAGCGAGATCCGGCAGGCGGCGGAACTTGCGACCCGTGCATTTGATGATTATGAATATTTCACCAACTGGTTCCCGGATAAAGAAGAAAGGAACAGGGTGCAGTATGCCATTATTAGTCACGAATACAAAGCAAACTTCAGCAGGGTGCATCATCTGGCTGCAAGGCTTGACGGGATGATTGTCGCCACGGCTCAGCTGAATGCGCCGGACTATAAACGTGCGCCGGATTTGTTGTACGTACTTTATGGCTGGCGGAGCATCGGAAAGGACATACCACTCAAAGTAATTCAATTAAGTATCTGAAGAAAACGCTCAGCGAAGAATTACAGTTTTTTTGTTACATGACGATACAAGAAGCAATAATAGCCCGGCATTCTGTAAGGCAGTATATAGACAAGCCCATTGAAGCGGTAATAGTTGAAACCCTTAGAGCAGAGACTGAGAAACTGAACGCGAAAAGCGGGTTGAATGTCCAATTGGTGTTGGATGAGCCAAAGTGTTTCTCTACCGGCATGTGGAAATACGGCCGGTTCTCCGGTGTTAAGAACTACTTAGTGATGGCCGGTCCCAAGGGCAAAGAGGCGGAGGAAAGGATTGGATACTATGGCGAGAAGCTTGTGCTATTGGCCAAGACGCTTTTCTCCCCTTGGGGATACACTTTTGTCGACCTCGGCATAGTGAAGTGCCATTTCGAGGTCGGTGCTGGGAAAGATAGTTTTACATGGCTAACAAAGCTTGTGTATTAGCGTATGAATACCAAGAAACTGATAGTTTTTCTTCTGTTTGCTTTCATGCCGATGATGCTGTCTGCGGCCGCTCAAACCGGTGGCGAAGGGCAGCAAAGGCCGGAGCGCCCCCAGTTGAAGGAGCGTCCGACTGTAGAGCAGGAGATGCAGGCTCTTACAGACCAGATGGCCGCCGAACTGGAGCTCACCCCCAAGCAGGACAAGAAGCCTGCCATTATCCTATGTGCGTAAGAAGTTATCAGTGAGCCAGATAGGAAAGGATGTCATTCCAGACTTCCTGATGGTTGGTTTCGTTGTGAATCTCGTGACGTAGTCCGGGATACACCTTCAGGGATACATCCGTGTAGCCCCAGTCCTTCATTGTCTGTACGGCTTTGCCAAGAGACTTGTCATCAATACGGCAGGGATCTTCCGCCCCGGAAATAAAGCGTACGGGGAGCTTGGGATTACCTGCCTTGCCGTCTTTGGAATAGCAGTCTTTCATCAACAGCAGCAGGTTAAGGAAGCCGTCAGCAGTGAAAACATACTGGCAAAGAGGATCGGAATGATATGACTTGAGTATCTCAGGGTCTGAACATACCCAGGCGGCTGCCCAGCCTTCATCTTTGAAAGGTTTGTTGTAACTGCCGAAAGACATCGCCTGAAGAATGTTGGGACGATAATGCCAGCCTTTGATGCGGCCTATCAGCTTTGCCAGCAGGATTCCTCCTCCCTTTGCCGGGTTGTCAGATGGACACCCGCAGACTATGAGACAGTCGATCAGCTTGTCATAGCGTTTGGCATAGCTGCGGACTGCCATCGACCCCATGCTGTGCCCGAACAGCGTCAGAGGCAAGCCGGGCCATT
Source organism: Bacteroidales bacterium (assembly GCA_017551425.1). The sequence continues at coordinate 3,612 of JAFZLQ010000105.1, forward strand.
TGCTCAGGGCCCATTCGGTCACGGCCTTCAAGTCCTCCACAAGATGCAGCCATCCGTCTTTTCCCATATAGCCAAGGTCTGCCTCAGACTTCACCGAAGCACCATGCCCCCGGTGGTCGTTGCACACCACGGCATATCCGTTGTCGGCAAGGAACTCCATCAACGGGATATACCTTTCTTTGTGCTCGCACATTCCGTGTGCTATCTGAACGATGCCCTTTGGTGCGTCGGCAGGTTCTGCATAGATCAGTGAGAGCTGAAGCCCGTCTGCGGGAGAAGCAATTGTACTTGTATTCATAATCAGCCTATTATACGTTCAAAACTACTTAGATTATCGTCTTGGAGGAATCAGTTCCGGATAAGCTTCAACGGCGTCCCTGTAGGTGAGCCCTGCGTTGCGGTGCAGCCAATCCTGAAACTCAACCTTGAAGCGGAAATCCTTGCCCAGATAATGCTGGAAGAAAGCCCGGAGATCCTGCGAGCAAATCAAATCAGGTTTGATTACTTCGTCAAGAGACGATGGCACTTGTCTGTTCATCGTTGCCCTTTTCCTGGCTATTGCCTTCGGAGAACGCAATTCCGGAAGCGTGGCTTTGATGATATCCTCCAGGTAGTCCCGGTTGTCCACATTGCTGACGTAGAAATAGTCCTTGGCCCCTTCATACGGCTGACGGAGCACTACTTCTTCAAGAACTGCCTCTCCGGCTTCAGTGACCTTTACATACAAGTTGTTGTCACAAATAAGGCCGAAGATGGTTCCATCGCAGTAGATGCAGTAGTCGCCCATCATTTTTCGCACAGATATCTCACCAGCGCCGACGCACTGGTCTACGATGAAATCTACAAAGTCTGAACTGCAAGCCATACGTCGTGAGGATAATTCTTCAAATACAAATATAACCATTTTTTGACAGGGATAGCCAATCATCAGTTCCAACCACCTGAGTTGCACGTTTTTCTGTGAGACTTAAGTCCTGCTTGTTTTGCAACCGGAATGCAGAAGAAATGTAGTATCTTTGTACCGTTCAAGATGAGAGTATTGTTTGTCTGTCACGGTAATATCTGCCGCAGTGCTATGGCGGAGTTCATCCTGAAGGCTCTGGTGAATGCCAAAGGGATTGAAAACCAATATTATATCGAGTCGGCAGCGGTGTCCACGGAGGAGATAGGAAATCCTATTTACCCGCCGGCAAAGCGCTGCCTGAATCAGCACGGTGTGTGGTTCGACCCGGGAAAACGCGCACGGCAGGTCACCCGGGCGGACTACGACCGCTTCGACCGTATCATATGTATGGACGCATCAAACCTGCGGCTCATCAAACGCATCATTCCGGAAGATCCCCAGGGAAAGATTCACTTGATGATGTCGTACACCGGCAACAGCCGCGATGTGGCGGACCCGTGGTATACCGGAGATTTCGAAACAACCTTCCAGGACTTGCTGGTGGGCTGTGAGGCTATGTTGAAGCAATAAAGATTATAATTATGAACGAGCAGAGTCAGGAATTCGATCCGAGAGATTACAACAAAGACGGAGAAGTATCGTTTGAGGAGAAGATCAGAGCGGCTGCCGAGAAGGCTGAAGAGGCGTTCGGAAAAGCTGCTGATGTAGTGAAGGAGGAGGTTGAGAAGGTAGTTGGAAAAGTTAAAGACTATCAGGCTCTGTCTTATGAAGAGAAGAAAGCCAAGGAGAATGAGTGGAACCGCAAGGCTACCGAATTTGCCGGTAAGGCTTCCGACAAGGCAAAAGAGCTTGCAGAAGAAGTGAAGGAAGGGGCTGAAAAGCTATTCGGGAAGAAAGACTCCCAGTAGACCCAGTTGCGACAGGAAGTGGACGAAGATGTCCGGTTTGCAGGCGAGAGGGAAGAGGAGGCCATAGACGGCGCCCCAGAAGTGGGCCGTGTGGCCGATGTTGTCCATGTTGCGTCTGGCCATGTACCAGCAGTACAGCAGGTATAAAGGCGCGAAGATATATCCGGGAACCGGAATGGGAATCATGAAGATGTAGATGCCCATTTTCGGTTCGAAAAGGATTGAGGCGAAGAGGATTGCGGATACTGCACCAGAGGCCCCGACGGCATTGTAGTAAATGTTGTCGCGGTTCTTCAGCAAGTCGCCGACTGTCGATACGACTATGGCGCTAACGTAAAGAACTGCGTACAGTATCAATCCGGCCGATGTGCCGAATGCCGACGAGAAATACCCCTCAACCACCGGCCCGAAGAAGTAAAGCGTAAGCATGTTGAAGATGAGGTGCCCCCATCCCGCATGCACGACGCCGTAGCTCAGCATCCTATACCATTGCCCGCGATGCCATACCTGATAGGCATTGAATACCAGGGCATTGGCGTTTAGCCGACCGTAAAAGCACAGTATACTGACGACCGAGGTGATGAGTATGATAATGATTGTTACCATCGGAGACAAAGATACTGCTTTTCAGCGTAACATTTTATATCCGGTTGATGATGTCGGTGATAATGCGTAAATTGCGTTCGCAAATCTAAAACAGATAAAAATCATGATTCTTACAACGACACCTTCCGTTGAAGGTCACATTATCACAGAGTACAAAGGCGTAGTTTTCGGAGAGGTGATCTCCGGAGTCAACTTCCTGCGAGATTTTGCGGCCAGCATACGCAACATAGTCGGAGGACGCAGTATGTCTTACGAAGAAGAGCTTATCGCCGCCCGTGAACAAGCTATGCAGGAGATGTCACAGCGTGCTGCACAGTTGGGCGCCGATGCTGTCGTCGGCATAGATATAGACTATGAAGTTCTCGGAGAGAACAACGGTATGCTTATGGTGACTGCTTCCGGTACCGCTGTCAAACTTGCATAATGGCAGGCTTCATCCACATGAAACAGATTCTGGGTTACCTTCTTGGCTTTACCATCTTTATCGTAGGGATTCCTGCGCTGATGTGGCTGGTGGCGGGCATGCCTGCTCCGGCGGACATTCCTGTCCTGAGGCTGTATATTGGAGTATTGATTGCGCTTGCCGGACTGGCTCTTAGCGTCTGGAGCATTGTGTACATGAAGCGCGTGGGGAAGGGCAATCCTTTTGACGCCATGGGACATGAGGTGGCTCCACGGACGAAGCACTTGATGACGGACGGTCCGTACAAAAGGAGCCGGAATCCTATGCTGACCGGCACGTATCTGTACTATACAGGTGTGCTGATCGCTTTGTGGAGCGTGTGGTCACTGCTCGTATTTGCTGTTATCGCAGCAGTTATGATGATGCAGGTCCGTTCGGAAGAGAAGCGGCTCGAGGCTGATTTCGGGCAGGAGTATCTGGACTATAAAAAGAAAGTGAGGCGCTTTTTATGAGTCGCCCGCTTTCAGTTGCGGATTTCGACGCCGCCGAAGCCGACTTTCCCGATGATGACGAGACAGGGCGTCCCGCCGGCGTCAACCTTTGATCGGCGGTTGTCCGTGACGCCTCCGAAGCCGCTGCTGACGGCAATCTTCACGGAAAGATCTTCCGGGACAATGACAGTGACGCCGCTGAATCCGACGTTGAGGTCCAGGAACGCTTCCCCTTCAATCTCGGCGCCGTGGAAGTCGAGGACCAGTCCGCCGAAAGACGACTGGATATCGGCCCCCTCGAACTTCTCTCCTGCGAAGGAGATACTCTGTTTGCCGAATGAGGATTCTATCCGGCGGATGTCTTTCCCGTCACGGAGTACGGTTTTCTGTTCAAACACGCCATGCTGGTTCCAGTTCTTCCAGAACAGTATCTTGAGCCCGAATCCGATGATTACCAGAGCCAGACCGATCTGCCACATCATCTGCCATGTGATTATGTCTCTGGCTGCAAGCAACAGCAGAACGCCTATGCCTATGCCGATGCACGGCCCGATTTTATCCTTGTCAGTGATCAGGCCATAGATACATGGCACAATGATGAACAGCGCCCACCATCCCTTGGTGGAAAACTCGAAGTTGAATACCCCCAGGATGCTGAGAATCCACAGCAGGCCGACAATGATCAGTACCAGACCGAGAATGATTTTGAACGTTTGCTTCATGGTTGTTTGCGTTATTACTCATGCAAAGATACTTCTTTTCAGCTTAACATTTGACACATTTTTTGCATCTATTATATGTTTGAAATGAAGAAGGTACTCATCATCATCGTCTTGCTGTGCGGATCTTCGATTCTGCACGGGCAGGTCGCGGACAGTACGTCCTGGCGGGGGCAGGGCGAGCCGGTACTTGTTACAGGCAAGGGGATGATGCTTGGCGGCGCCATGACTGCTGCTGCCGGAGGCGGGTTGATGCTGCTCGCCGTGTCGCCGATCCTTAGCCCGAAGGTGCCGGAAGGCGAATTCAGCGAGAATATGCTTGCCCCGTTGACGTACATCGCCGGCCTTTGTACCGTTATGGCAGGCGCCTCTGTCCTTCTGGCCGGTATCCCGGTAACCGTCGCCGGCAATTCAATGATGAACTGTGATGTGCCCTGGAGGGATGCCAGATATGACAGCAGGGGGCTTGGAGTAATACTGGAAGGAGGATACTGGCTCCCGGACATTCTTGAAGCGCGTGCTTCGCTGGGGTATCACTTCAACTCCCATATCTTCCTGGGGGCCGGTGCGGCCCCGGGCGTCTGGCTGGACCAATCATCCCGCGCACCCGGCATATCCCGCCTCACACTACCGGTATATGCAGATTTCCGCTGGAGTTTTTGCAACCGCATGATTACACCTTACCTTGGTCTTTCGGCAGGCGTGGAAATGGTCGATGACCCTTTCTCTCCTTATCTGGGCGCGGAGCTCGGCACCAGAATCCGCACTCACCTTGGTTCGACCCGCTCTTTCTGGAGCGCCATATCCGGAGAAGTCGCAGGCGGTTATATGAGGGTGGGAATCAAAATGGGCTATTCGTTCTGAAAATGATCGATGCTTTCGATTCTGAGGCGCAGCGTTCCGGAGGGGATCCGGGCCTCGGCGATTTCGCCGACCTTCTTGCCCATCAGGGCGGCGCCGATAGGGGAGTTCAGTGAAATCTTGCCGGACTCGATGTCCATCTCGTGTGGGCTGACTATCTCGAATGTCATCCGTGTATCGGTAGCAAGGTTAGTGAACTCCACCCGGCTCAAAAGGCTGACCCTGTCTTTGGGAAGGGCGCCCGGGTCGATTATGCGGGAATGCTCCAGGATCTTCTGCAGGAAACGGATGCGGCTGATGGTCTTCGCCTGGTTGCGCCTTGCTTCTCGGTATCCGGCATTATCGCTCCGGTCCCCCTGGGCGCCAGTCTCCGCGAGGTCGTCCTTTATCTTGGGATAGACCTCTTCTATAAGGTGCTTCAGTTCGCCCGCAATCTCGTCGTATCGTTGCTTTGAAAGGTATTCCATTTTTCAAGACGGTAAAGCTTTTCACTACAACTGCAGAATTACAGGCTATTCCGCGTATTTCTTCCCCGGGAAGAATTTGGATACCTTTTTTACGTTCATTGGAACAAAGTCTTCACTTGAGGTCGATTCCGCATTCCTTTCCCTCGTACATATAGTCGAACCAGGGGAAGTTCTTCCATTTGTTCACGTGGTAGCGGTGCATTTCCTCGGTGAGGAGCGTCACCTTGCCTGCACAACGGTATTCCGGGAAGAAGTCGTAGTATTCCTCGTTCACGTAAGTGGAGAAAATATCCAGCATTACGGAAGAAGGATAGGTGAAGATCTGGTTGTAGTCGAGGTCGAAGCTCCAGGGCTCTCCGTGGCGGGTGCCTCTGTAATGGACGCCTTTGTGGTCCACGGTATAGACCCCTTCGCCGCATATTTCCGAGGTGCGCTCGTCTTTGAGCAGATGGTCTTTGGGAATATATCCCAGCTTCACCTTTACGGAGAAAGAATAGTCGGGGTCCTTGCGGATCTCGTCTATGATGGCCTGGCGCTCCAGATGGATCCACTCCGTGGGTGTTTCGGGGATTACGCAGTCTGCGGAGACCGGATGGAAATCGTAGTATTCGTCCATCGTGGCCTTGTTGCCGCAGTGTGTGCACTCAATGTAGTCCTTTTCGGACTTCATCTCGAACTCGGCGCCGCAGCGGGGGCAGCGGTAGCACGCATCCGAGAGGTTGGTGCACATTCCTTCCTTGGAGACGTAGCGGTAATGGTGCTCTTTGTTCCACTTATAGTCGTCGTGGTGGAGCAGCCCGTTGATCTTGTCCTCTATCTGCTGGGGCGTCATCTTTTTGAGGTCCTCAGGAGAGAAGAGCAGCTGCAGCTGGGTGCAGAACTTTCCGGGACGGTCTTCCTTGCTGAATTTGCTGGTGGAAAGATATCCGCCCTGGAGCGATGCGAAATACACGGGGATGCCGAATACCTGCAGGAAGCGGCCTGTTCCCGGGACGATAGGCTGATGGTCGCCGAATACGGTGGCAAAACCCTCCGGCGCGAAAGCCACTACGCCGTTCTGCTTGATGACTTCACGGATGGCACGCAGGCTGGAGAGGTCGTTGGACAGGACCTTCTTGGGGATGATTCTGTTGAGCTTGAACACCGTCGCCAGGTGGCTGCGGTAGAAGGACGCCTCTTCAGCAAGGAAATTGATGCGCCTGGGCCAGGCTGCCCTGACCAGCATCGCATGGTCGCGCCTCGACTGGTGGTTCCAGATGATGAAGGCGGGGCCCTTGCACTTGGACAACTTGTCTATGACCTTGATCTCGGGATGGAAAGGCCTGGTGATGATGAAGCGGCATGCGAACCAGTAGATGAAATAAAAGAGCCAGTTGGGCTTCCTGTACTTGCGCGTGGCAAGCTCGTAGTGAAGGTCTTTCTCCTTTTTCATCGCTTGGTCGCGTTTTTCTCAAGGAAGTCCAGAACGTCCTGAACGGTAACGAAATGAACGGGTTCGCGGAAAGAAACGCCGAATTCCTCTTCCATGGCCATCGAGAGCATAAGCATGCCGATGGAGTCCATTCCAAGGTCTGCCAACAGGCGTGCAGAAGGAGTGGCCTTGGCAATCTTGTCTTCCGGAAGATACTTTTCAATCAGTTTTAACAGTCTGTCGTACATATGTGAGTTGTTTTATTGTTCGTAAACGGTTTTGTTTTCTGCAAGGTTGACGAGGATATGCGCGGCGTTCTTGACCGCTTCCCGCTTGCATGAGCCGCGGTTCTTCAACACGAGTTTCTTGGTGCCGAGCATGATACCTGCGCCCAGGGACGCAAAGTCGAAGCGGGACATCAGGTATCCGACTATCTCCTTTGCGGCCGGCACATTGTGCATCTTGCCATACTTGACGATCTCGGTAATGAGGTTCACCGCCATGCCCTCGGAGTTCTTGAGAACCTGGTTCCCGGCGAATCCTTCGCACACCAGGACGTCGCAAAGTCCGGACAGGGTCTTGTTGCCTTCGATATTGCCTACGAAGTTGATTCCTTCTTCCCTGGCGAGCAGCGCATGCGCCTCTTTCACCAGTTTGTTGCCTTTAGTGGGCTCGGCCCCGTTGGAGAGGAGACCTACCCGGGGGGAATCTATCTTGTACAGGGAGCGCATGAAGTCGCTGCCCCTGTGGGCGAACTCCACCAGCTGGGCGGCCCCGCAGTCTATGGAAGCACCCGTATCGACCAGACAGGTGAAACCGCCCTCGGTGGTGGGCAGGATTGCGGCGATACACGGCCTGACTGTCCTGTCTGCAAGAAGGTAACGGATGGACCCGGCGAACAGGGCTCCCGTATTGCCGGCGCTGATTACTCCAAGGACGTCGTCACAGCGGCTGGCTTCTTCCAGGGCGAGGAACACCGAGACAGGGTCCTTACGGTAGAAGGCCTCCACGGGATTGTCCAGGTTGGTAACGGTCTTGTCGGCTTCCAGGATCCTGTAGCGGCCATACGGCAGGCCGGCGGCCTCGATGAGGGCCTTCGGGCCGGCAAGGACCACATTGACGGAAGGGAACTCTTCAAGTATCAGCCTGGCGCCTTCCAGCATCTCTTCCGGGCCAAGGTCGCTGCCCAGAAGGTCGATTATTATTTCACGTTTTTCCATATTCTCAAAAAGCCTGCAAATATACGAATCATTTGCCGATAATTGAACATCATTGGCATCCACCTCAGGACTCGGCATCCTCCAGCACCTTCCGGTAGGGCCTTATCATGCCTTCGGACATCTTCGAGCCGGCCTTGCGCCTCATGGTTGGATTGTTCATCATCCAGCCTACCAGGTACATCATCCAGGATGTTTTCCACTTCTTCTGGGGGAAGTCATACTGGCCGTGGCTCTTGAAGAACCTGTGGTCTGCGCGCATGAGGCCGCGCATCATGTAGATGAGGTCGCGGAAGATCTTCATGCCGCCCACGCCAAGGAAGTTCTGCGGCGGCGTGTATTGCTTCTCCATGGCGTAGGCTACGGTGGCGGCAAGGGTGTCGATATCCTTGTCCGTATCGTACTCGTCGGTAGCCACGCCTGCGAGGAAGTTTCCTCCCACCTGGGCCCTGGCTTCCAGCAGCAGACGCAGGTTCTCCTCCCGGGAATAGTTGCCTTCCACCAGATATCCGAAGGGGGTGCCCATGGTAACGGTGCGGTGGCCGTTGCAGAACTGGCGGTCGTCGTACATCTTGAAGCGGTAGCCCATCGAATGGTCCTTTATGCGGAAAGCGTACAGGATGGCGTCGTGCCTGTGGATGGTGTTCCTGAGGAAGTCGTCGAATCCGTCCTTGTAGATGCACTTGCCGGTAGCGGCGCAACTGAAGCAGCTGAGGCAGCCGCCCATGAAAGGGAAGTCCTGTATGTTGATGACGTCGCATTCGTACGGGAATACCGCGGTGAAACGGTCGATCATGGCCTTGAGCGCCAGGTCTTCCGGTACAAGGTCCGTGACGATGACGGCGCGCCTGTCCGCCTTTTTGGGGCTCGCGCCGGCTGCCGGGACGGAGGCCAGGGATGCCCGGTCGCTGCCGGGCATGACGGACGGCCGTTTGAACTCGCCCCTGGCCATCTTCCACAGGGTGAACTCCAGCCAGTCGCTTGCCTGCTTCCGCCCTTTCTCCGTAAGGATGTCGTCCATGTCGGCGGAGAGGCCGTCAATGAAACGAAGCCCCATATCGGCGCAGTTGTCCTCTATGAAACGGTGGGCAGTGATGTCGTAGAAGTGCTTGGACGTGGTGACCTGCGTGGCGGCCTTTCCCGAATAATCCAGGCCGGAAGCCTTCATCAGCTCGATGAAGCGGTGCAGCTGGCTGGGCACCAGAAAGGTATAAACAGGATAGCAGAAGACGATGAGCTTCGCTTCCCTGAGGGCTTCCAATGCCGGGCTGAAGTCTTTTTCGAGGGATTTTATCCTTTTTCCGGCGTGAAGGTAACTGAAACGGTGCCCGGGGAACTTCTTCTCCAGGTACAGGCAGGTGTGCAGAGTGATTGAGTCGGTCCCCTTGGGGCTTCCGCTTATGACGAGGATATTCATACTTTTGCTGTTAGTCGTTTCCGCATCCATCCGTTCCCCTTAATGCGTCCGAGGAACAGGATGCCGCGTATGTTGAGGTCTATGCACATTGCAATCCAGTATCCGACGAGGCCCAGGCGAGGCGTGAGGATGATGGCCAGGCCGATTCGGATTACCCACATGCCTGCGAAATTCAGGATCGTGGGCACCATGGTGTCGCCGGCTCCCACGCACGCTCCGTAAGCCACTATGGATACGGCGTAGAATGTCTCGGCAAACGCTTCGATCCTCAGGACGCGTGCGCCAAGAGCCACCACGTCCGGGTCTGAGCTCAGCAGGGCCATCAGTTCCCGGGAGAATATGAACATTGCGGCGGCGAGTACTGTCATTATTATTGCCGCCATCCAGATCGTGATGCGGGCGAAGCGGCGTGCCACGTTCTTGCGACCTGCGCCGAGGCTTTGGCCGACCAGCGTAGTGGCCGCCTCCTCCAGGCCGTAGCCGGGCATGTAGCAGAAGCTTTCGGCGGTTATGGCAAAGGCGTTGGCCGCGATGGAAATGGGGCCGAGAGGGGCCACGATGACGGTGCTCGCCACGTAGGCGCCCCTCATCACCAGGTTCTGGAGCCACAGAGGCCCGGTAATCCCGGCGGCATTGGACACTATCTCCCTGGAAGGTGCGAACGAGCCCTTTTCTCCCTTGATTCTCAGCTCCTTGCTGCAGCTGAGGACGAACCAGAGCGAGACTGCGGTGGTGATGAATTCAGACAGGCCGGTGCCCAGCGCGGCGCCCGGGACCCCCATCCCCATGCCGTATATGAAGACGTAGTTGAGGATGACGTCCAGCACGCACATCGATATGTACAGGATGCTGGGAACCTTCATGTTGCCGCTGCCCTGCAGCATGGCGTTGGCCGCATATCCGACGGCGCCGAAAGGGATGAAAGCCGAATAGATGCGGAAATAGGCCGATGCGTCTGCGGTGATTTCCGGGCTGCCGCCCAGCCAGCGGGGGAGTCCGGGGCTGATTCCGAGGCCCAGCAGGCAGAAGAGCATGGATATGCCGAAGGTGCAGGTCAGCCCCTGCCTGAGGACTTTCCTGGCCCCGGCGAAGTCTCCCGCGCCGCACCTGTGTGCGACCTGGACGGAGAAACCGGTGGCCACTGCCATCGTGAAACCGGCGAAAATCCAGGTGCTGGTGGCCACGAGGCCTATCGATGCCGACGGATTGGCGCCCAGACGTCCCACCATGGCAGTATCGATATACTGCATCATCACCGATGAGAACTGGGCGAGGATGGCCGGAACCGCCAGCAGCGCCGTCAGGTGGAGCTGCTGGCCGAAGCTCATCTCCCGGCCGTCGCGGATGAGCGAAAGGAGATAGTCTTTGCGGCCGCTGTTCACGCTACACGGTCTTTGCCCCGTAAACGCTTTGGGAAATGTTGATGATGAAGTCTCCCATCTTCTCGAGGCAGTTCACCACATCCATATAGAAGGAGCCCGTTTCGTACTGGTAGGACGATTTTTCTATGTTGGACAGGTGCTCGTTGCGGAGGACGTCCCTGTACTCGTTGATGGCGACTTCAGCATCTTCCGCGTTGCGGATGTCAGCAAGCTCCACCAGGGGAGTGGCAAGGTTGTGGTCCATGGCCACGTATGCGTTGTCGATAAGGTCGATCATGTGGTTGAGCTGCCGGAGCATGTTCTCCGTAAAGTGGCACTTGTGCTCCCAGACGCGGGAGAGTATCTTGCCTATCGTTTCTCCGCTGTCGCCCAGGGACTCCATCTCTCCGATAACCCTGTACAGCTCCCTCACGCGCGCCATACCGTTGCTGCTCATCTCGTTCTTGGTGACCTCGCGCAGGTAGGTGGCGATCTCTTTCTCCACGTTGTCCGTAACTTCTTCGTAATGAATCAGTTTCTTGTCAGCCTCGTCGAAATCCGCCTGCGTGCCTGCGTTTATGGCGCTGCGTATGTACGCAAGGTCCCTGCGGCATAACCTGCCGAATTCCACGACCTCCAGCTTGGCGCTGTTGAGGGCCAGGTCTCCGGTAGTGATGTTGCCTATTCCGATATACTTGAGCCTGTGGGTTTCCTTCTCCTCGCCCTTGCTGGGCACCATCAGGGTGACCATCTTCACAAGCTGGGGTATGAACCAGACGAGGATGAGGGTGGTGATGACATTGAACACCGTGTGGAGTACGGCGACGCTGTACGGCAGCGATGCCACCAGAGCTTCCTGCATTTCGGGATCGGCGTCGGCAAAAGCGGTCCTGACGGGGTTGGGGAAACCGATCGCCTCGACCGTCAGTCCTACAAGATTGATGAACGGCTTGAAGAACAGCAGCGCCAGGATTACGCCGAAGAGGTTGAACAGGAAGTGTGCCCTGGCCGTTCGCTGGGCGCTCTGGTTCGCCACTGCGGACGCTATGTTGGATGTGATGGTGGTACCGAGGTTGCTTCCCAGAACCATTGCGGTAGCCATGGCAAAGGGGATGTATCCCTGGGCCACAAGCACCATCGTGATGGCTGTGGCGGTGGCTGAACTCTGAAGCATGAAGGTGATGACGGCTCCCGCCAGCATGAAGAGGAAGATGCTCCAGATTCCGTATCCCGACAGGGTGGAGAGGAAGGAGCGCACGCCCTCGTTGTCGAGCAGCACGGTGGAAGTCTCCTTGAGCGTGGCTATTCCCAGGAATAGCAGGGCGAAGCCCATGAGGAACTCTCCGAAATTCGCATACTTCTTGATACTCAGGAAGATGAATGCGAAGAACATCAGCGGGATGGCTATCGTGGCGATGCTCCAGCTGCCGCCCCCGAAGCTCAGCGCGAATATCCATGCGGTAACGGTGGTGCCGATGTTGGCTCCCATGATGACCGCGATGGCGCTTCCCAATGCGAGCAGGCCGGCGTTAACGAAGCTCACGATGAGCAGCGTGGTGGCGGTGGAACTCTGCACCATTGCGGTAACCACTATACCGGTAAGGATGCACTTGAAGGTGTTGGACGTCATCCTGGCCATGAAAACCCTCATGCGGTTTCCGGCCATTTTCTGCAGGCCGCCGCTCATCAGCGACATGCCGTAAAGGAACATGGCCAATGAGCCCAGCAGCGTAAGTATCTGTAACAGCATTACTTGATTCTTTCCTTGAAGAAGGTCATGTATTCGTTGGTCCAGTCATCGGACACGGTGTGCTGGAGTTCCGGGTTGAACACCATGATCTTATCGGCGTTCTTGAGGTTGTTGAACGGCGCCAGGTTGGTGTGGGGAGGGCAGGTGCCGTCCTGGAGGCTGCTGCATGCGATGACGGAGCAGTTGATGCGTGTCGCGAGGTTCTTGGTGTCGAAGTAGGAGAGGAAAGTGTACATCTCCTCGTCGGTCATGCTGCCCTTGCTCGCCTTGGCGGTGTTCCCGGGCCATGTGACTATGTTGAAGTAGTCGGGATAATCTCCCAGGAATGCGACGGCGGGGGCGATGGCGCGGAGCGGATACTCGCTCAGTGCGGCAGCGGCATAGGAGAGCGCGCCGCCCTGGCTCATGCCCTCGGCGAAGACGTTGTTCATGTCGCTCGTGGAACGTGTGGCCATGAAACGTATGGCCTGGACGCAGTCGAGGAAGGCTCCTCTGTAGTAATATGCGTCTTTCTGGCCGAAGTTGAACGCGAACCAGTCCCCGTAGATGTTGGTGAAGTCCTGCTCGAGGCCGTCTTCCCTCTGGCTGGCCTTGCGGTTGTTGATATACTGGCCGCGGTGAGACAGGTAAAACTCCGAATAATCGGACGAAGACCCGCCGTAAGGGACCCAGAGTTTGCCGCTGGGCTTCTGGTCGTCGTAGCCGAAGAAATGCATGATCACCGGGTGCTTCTTGCCGTCGACGGGCTCGCAGTAATAGCCACGTACCACGACAGGGTCTCCTCCCGGGCCGTCCGGAATGGAATTCATCTCTACGAAATAGACCTTCCTGCCGGTTCCGCTGAAGGCGGGGAGTTCGGTGAGCGTGGCATTCATGTCTATGGTGGCGAGCTCGGCTTTGGCGTCGTCCCAGAAGCTGTCGAAGTCTGCCTGCTTGTCCGGAGCGGAGACTATGTCGAAGGGGTTTATACCGAAGGTGAATGTCCGCACATGCTTCTTGTTGACCCTGCATGCGGCCGTGTAGAAGCCCGGCTCGAGAGGCTGGTCCGTGGCGATGTTTACGTCGAGCGAACCGTTGGCCGGCACCTCGACGCTGGTCTCGACAGTCCCGACCGTCTTCTTCTTGATATCAGTGGTAATCTTGACCGAGATGTCTGCGGTTACTTTTACCTTGTTGGGATTGTCGATCTGGATAGTTAGCGAAGGGGTGGAGTCGAAGACCCAGTTCTGGGTTACGGGGACCTTGCCCTTGAGGGCCACCAGGTCTTCAGGATCGACTTCGGGTTCCGGCTCAGGTTCGGGCTCTACCGGGTTGCAGTTGCAGACCAGAACCATTGCGGCAGCGAGGAAAGCCGCCGCCCGGAAAAAAGGAAACTTCTTTGACATGCTGCGAATACTATATTCAAACAAGGCAAAGATAGGAATTATTTCATAAAAAAAGCCGGACGAGAATCACTTCTCATCCGGCTTTCGTGGTGCTGGCGGGAGTTGAACCAGCGACACATGGATTTTCAGTCCATTGCTCTACCACCTGAGCTACAGCACCATGCCCGTATTGGGATTGCAAAGGTATAAATATTTTGAGACTTTACAAATTTTTCTGAAGGAATTTTGTATTTTTGTATGTCATGGAGGAGTATTACATACAGGTCGCCGTGCCGCTCAGGCTTGCGTGGATACCATGCTACAGGAGCGGCGCTCCTCTTGCCCCCGGCACGCGTGTGACGGTGCCCGTTGGCTCCCGCCGCTATGTGGGAGTGGTCCTCGGGACTGTGGACAAACCCGATATCGCGGCCTCCCGTATCCAGAACATAACCGGCGTGGAGGAGGGCCTGCCGCGCATTTCCCCCGAAGAACTTAAGTTCTGGGAGTTCCTCTCCGGCTATTACCTCTGTACGATAGGGGAGGTTTACAAAGCCGCATGCCCCTTCGGCAAGATACGCAGCGAGCAGACGGCCGCAGACATACTCTCACGCCTTCGCAGCCGCCTCGCCATCCGTGAAGAAGCGCTCACCCGCAAGCACAAAGACAGCGTGCGCGAGCGGCTGGAGGCCGAAAGGGACGACATCTCGGCCCGCATCGCGGCGCTTACCCGCATCCCCGACGCAAGCCCCGGGAAGCCGGAAGCGTCGCGCCCCGTGCTCCTTGTGGGAGGCGGCCGCACCCAGACCTACGTCGGGCTCTGCCGCGACACCCTCGCCCGCGGTCTCAACGTCCTGGTGCTCATCCCGGAAATAGCCGCCTCGGAGCAGCTGGAAGCCATTTTCGAGGCCGAATTCCCCGGAGTGACGCATAAGGTCAACTCGCATATCACAGAGGCCCGCCGCCGCGCCGTAGCCGCCGACATCCGCAGCTTCGGAGGCCAGATCGTGCTGGGAACCCGCAGTTCGCTTTTCCTGCCGTTCAGCCGTCTCGGCCTCATAATAGTTGAGCAGGAGCAGGATGTCTTCTTCAAGCAGACAGACCCTGCTCCCCGCTACAACGCACGCGACGCCGCCGTCATGCTCGCCCGCATACACGGAGCGTCGGTGGTGCTGGGAACGCCCGCCCCGTCGCTGGAATCCCTTCACAACGCCCGGACAGGCAAGTACGAAATGCGCAGGACCGGCCACGGGCAATCGGCCATGACTGTCATAGACATCGGCGCCGAACGCCGTAAGAACGGAATGCTGGGGCGCCTCTCGCGCAAACTGGTGGAGGCGGCTTCCCGTACCGATGGCCCCGTCGCCCTCATACGCGGATGGGAGAAGCCCGATGAACTCCTTGCCGAGGCGGAACAGTACCTCCCCGGCAGGCAGCTTAGCGTTTTCACGCTTCAGGAGGCCCGCCTTCAGGATCTGTCCGGTTTTCCGTTCGTGGCCGTGGTTCAGGCGGACGCCCTCATGAACGCCGACGATTTCCGCGCAGACGAACATGCCCTGCAGGCAATAGCCATGCTCAGGGAGAACTGCGGCGGCGTTTTCGTGGTTCAGACGGCAAAATCGGGGCACCCCGTCTTCGGGGAAACCGAAGATGTCTATCGCCGTCTCCTTGATGAACGGGCGCAGTTCTCGCTGCCGCCGTTCACCAGGCTGGTCGATACCGAATGCGACGGCCGCCGGGAGCGGATCGTACTGAAGCCGGACGGCACCCTTCAGGCACGCAAGAAATCAATTCTGGAGCAGGCGATGCGGCAGGAACAGGCCAGCCGCGGCCGTCTCCGCACAACAATAGACGTAGATCCAATATGAGAATCATCATCATCGGCGCCGGCCCGGGCGGTTACGAGACAGCGGCTGAAGCTGCCGCAAAGGGCATTGAGGTATTACTGGTAAGCGAGGGTCCCCTCGGCGGAACCTGCTTGAACGAGGGATGCATCCCCACCAAGACCTTCTGTGCGATGGATGCGCCGGACCAGGCACGCAAGAACGAGGTGATCGCCCAGCTTCAGGCGGGCATCGCCCAGCTGCTCAAGAATCCCCTGATCACAGTGCTGCAGGGGCATGCGCAGCTGGGCAAGGGTACGTCGGTGGTCGTCGGGGACACCCTTTACGAGGCCGATGCCGTCATAATCGCCACCGGTTCCGTAAGCGCATCCCTGCCTATCCCCGGTGCGGAACTGGCAATCGATTCCTCTGAGATGCTACGGATGGAGACTGTCCCGGAGCGCCTCTGCGTCATAGGCGGCGGCGTCATCGGGCTCGAGTTCGCATCCGTCTTCCGCAAATTCGGCTCCGACGTCACCGTCCTGGAATTCTGCCCCGGCATCCTGCCCCGTTTCGACATCGACCTTGCAAAGCGCCTCAAGGCCTCGCTCGCCAAACGCGGGATCAGGATAGAGACCTCGGCACGCGTAACCGCGATCGAAGACAACGCCGGATTGCGTACCGTACGCTGGACCAAGGGTGACAAGGAGTTTTCCGCAGACGCAGACTGCGTGCTGATGGCGGTGGGACGCAGGCCGAACCTCGCCTCGCTCGACCTTGCAGGCGCCGGCATAGAATACGGCCCCCGCGGCATCGTGGTGGATGAAAACATGCGTACGAACGTTCCCGGAATATATGCCATAGGAGACATCACCGGCGGCATGATGCTGGCGCACGTGGCGTCCGCCCACGGCCACAGGGCCCTCGCACATATCTGCGGCGAGCAGGACGGGACCGACCTCTCCCTCGTGCCTGCGGCGGTGTTCACAGTGCCCGAAACGGCATGCGTGGGCCTTACGGAGGAACAGTGCGAGGGGCGCGAGGTGGCGATAGGGAAGTCGAACTACCGCGCCAACGGAAAGTCGGTAGCCAGCGGAGAGCCGGACGGATACTGCAAGGTTATTGCCGACAAGGCCGGCGGGCGCATCCTCGGCGTGCATATCCTCGGCGCTCATTCTTCAGACCTCATACACGAGGCCACGGTGCTCATCGCCCTTGGCGCCACGGTGCGCCAGGCATGCGAAATCATACACGCTCACCCCACGGTGAGCGAAGTGCTGAGGGACGCCATGCGCGACGCCGCGCGAAAAGTGTTTTGACGCATTACGATTCAGCGCGAACACGGTACAATTATCCAACAAGATTTGTATTTTTGTAGTATGAAACATTTCACATTGCCTCAAGAGGGCGGCCTCCTCGCCCGCGACCTGCCGGATGACATTCTCCACGGCTACGACAAAATCTACACAGAAGTACACCCCGATTCCACGATCGCAAGCCGCAAGATTGCGGACATCGTGGTCGAGGCCATCAAGAAATTCGAGGCCGAGAACCCCGGAAAGCTCTTCCGCCTCGGTCTCACCACGGGTGAGAGTCCCGCATCGCTCTACAAGGTCCTTTCCCGTTACTACAAAGAGGGCCGCATATCTTTCCGCAACGTGTCGGTGTTCTCGATAGACGAGTATTATCCTTCATCGCCGGACCAGATGCAGAGCCGCAACTACCGCCTGCACCAGGAACTCCTGGGCAATGTGGACATCCTCCCGGAGAACATCCATGTCCCGGACGGCACCGTGCCCCATGAGAACATTGCTGAGTACTGCGCAAAGTTCGACGCCGCCGCATCGGGCCTCGACCTCCTCATCATGGGCATAGGCGAGCAGGGGCAGGTGGGATTCAACGAGGCCGGTTCTTCCGAGGTCTCCCGCACCCGCACCGTCCTCCTCAGCTACAAGAGCCGCAAGCGCCAGTCCAACAACTTCAACGGAGACGTCAGCGTGACTCCCAAGCAGGCCATCACCATGGGCGTGGGCACCATGCTCAGCGCCAAGAGGGTGATCCTCATGGCCTTGGGCGAAGACAAGGTTGATGCCGTCGCCCGCGTTTCCGAGGGCCATGTCGGCACCGACTGCCCGGCAACCTTCTTCCAGCATCATCCCAACGTGCGCCTTTATGTCGATGAAGTCTCCGGATCCCAGCTCACACGCGTCGTGGCTCCCTGGCTCATCGGTCCCTGCGAATGGACTCCCAAGTTCCGCCGCAAGGCAGTCGTATGGCTCTGCCAGAAAGTCGGCAAGCCCATTCTCAAGCTTACCCACGCAGACTATCTCAAGAATTCCCTCGAGGAACTCGTGGAGCATGAAGGCTCGTACAACAAGGTCAACATAGACGTCTTCAACGACCTCCAGCATACCATCACCGGCTGGCCCGGCGGCAAGCCCAACGCAGACGACAGCACCCGTCCCGTGGCCTCCAAGCCCTTCCCCAAGAAGGTCCTCGTGTTCTCGCCCCATCCCGACGACGACGTCATTTCAATGGGCGGCACCCTCATCCGCCTGCAGCACCAGGGGCACGACGTGCACGTGGCATACGAGACTTCCGGCAACGTCGCTGTACACGATTCCGTGGTGATGCAGCACATAGACGCAGCCGCCCAGCTCGGCTACGGAGACCGTACCGCCGAGGTGCAGGCACTCGTTGACGCCAAAGTCCCCGGCGAGCCCGAGCCTCGCGGCCTGCTTGACATCAAGGCCGCCATCCGCCGCAGCGAGGCCCGCGGCGCCTGCCATTCCTTCGGCATGAAAGACGACCACATCCATTTCCTCAACCTTCCGTTCTACGAGAGCGGCGGCATTCGCAAGCTCCCTTGCAGCGACGCGGACGTGGAAATCATCAAGAAGCTCATGGAGGAAATCAAGCCGGACCAGATCTACATGGCCGGAGACCTTGCAGACCCTCACGGAACCCACCGCGTCTGCACCGAGGCCGCCCTTGAGGCGTTCACGGAGCTGGAAGAGGCCGGAGCCCCCTGGGTTAAGGACTGCCACATCTGGATGTACCGCGGCGCATGGATGGAATGGGAACTCTCCAGGGTCGATATGGCCGTCCCCCTCAGCCCCGACGAGGTCATCGAGAAGCGTCACGCCATCTACCGCCATCTCTCGCAGAAAGACATCGTCCCGTTCCCGGGCGAGGATCCCCGCGAGTTCTGGCAGAGGGCGGAAGACCGCACCCAGGCCACTGCCAAGGCTTATGACGAGCTGGGCATGGCCGAGTATCAGGCAATCGAAGTTTTCTTAAAATTACGTTAGAATATGAAAGTTATCATACGCGATCGCGCACAAGATGCCTCCCTCTGGGTAGCCCATCGCATCGCTGAGGCCATCAATGCCAAGGCAAAGATTACGGACAAACCCTTCGTTCTCGGCCTTTGCACCGGCTCCACCCCCATCCCCACCTACGCAGAACTCGGCCGCATGGTAAAGGCCGGCGAGGTCAGTTTCCGCAACGTAATCTCCTTCAACATGGACGAATACGTCGGCCTGCCCGTCGAGCATCCCGAGAGCTATCACAGCTTCATGCACCGCCAGCTCTTCGACCTCATCGACGAGCCCGAGGAGAACATCCACATCCTCAACGGCAACGCCCCCGACCTTGACGCCGAGTGCGCAGCCTTCGAGAAGGCGATAGTCGCCGCTGGCGGCATCGACCTGTTCTTCGGCGGTATCGGAGAAGACGGCCATATCGCCTTCAACGAGCCTTTCTCGTCGCTGCAGAGCCGTACACGCGTCGTCTCCCTCACGGAAGACACCATCCGCGTGAACTCCCGCTTCTTCAACAACGACCCGAACCTCGTTCCCAAGCAGGCCCTTTCCGTAGGTGTCGCTACGGTTCTTGATTCCAAGGAAGTGGTGATCCTCGCCATCGGTCCCAAGAAGGCGCGTGCCGTTGCCGCCGCCATCGAAGGCCCCATGACGCATTACAACACCGTCTCTTCCCTCCAGAACCATCCCGACGGCGTTCTCGTTCTCGACGACGCCGCCGCCACTGAGCTTCGAGTGAGCAGCTACCGCTATTTCAGAGAAGTTTATAAGTAGTCGTAGCTTCCTTGATACAAAGAAGAGTGTGACCGAAAATCACACTCTTCTTTTTTGCGTTTTCGGGAGACCCTGGCCTGCGGCGATCGGCCAGGGCACTCCGTCCATTCTCGCATCCTGCGTCATTCGCTGCGCGAATAACTTGTCTGCTGCGGCTGATGTCGACCCTGGCTCGAAGCGCCTCCGGCGGTACCGGGTCTCCCGAAAAACTACTGATTAAGGGCGTCGGCGCTCTTGATGAATCTGGCCAGGTCTTCGTCTGAGACGTGGTAGTTCTGCATTTCGCCGGAGAAGTACTGGTCGTACGCGCTCATATCGACGAATCCGTGGCCGGAGAGGTTGAACAGTATGGTCTTCTGCTCGCCGGATTCCTTGCACTTCAGGGCCTCGGTGATGGTGGCCGCAATTGCGTGGCAGCTCTCGGGAGCGGGGATGATACCCTCGGTGCGGGCGAAGAGCACGCCTGCCTTGAAAGAGTCAAGCTGCTCAATGTCAACGGCTTCCATGTAGCCGTCCTTCATCAGCTGGGAGAGGATGACTCCTGCGCCGTGGTAACGGAGACCGCCGGCATGGATGGCCGCAGGCTTGAAGGAATGGCCCAGGGTGAACATGGGGAGGAGGGGAGTCATGCCGGACTCGTCGCCGAAGTCGTACTCGAACTTGCCCTTGGTGAGTTTGGGGCAGGAGAAAGGCTCGGCGGCTATGAAGCGGGTCTTCTTTCCTTCGAGGATGTTGTGGCGCATGAACGGCAGGGCGAGACCGCAGAAGTTGGAACCGCCGCCGAAGCATGCGATGACTATGTCGGGATACTC
This sequence comes from Bacteroidales bacterium, assembly GCA_017551425.1. Next base: position 24,220 of record JAFZLQ010000105.1, read on the forward strand.
GCCGGCGAGCTCCATCTGCTTCTCAGCCTCAAGACCGATGACGGTCTGATGCAGGCACACGTGGTTGAGTACGGATCCGAGGGCGTACTTGCAGTTAGGGGTGTTGACGGCAAGCTCGATTGCCTCCGAGATGGCGCAGCCGAGGGAGCCCTGGTCGTTGGGATTGCGGGTGATTATATCCTTGCCGGCACGGGTACTCATTGAGGGAGAAGGGGTTACGGCAGCGCCGAATGCCTGCATGATGGAGCGGCGGAAAGGCTTCTGCTCGTAGCTTACCTTTACCATATATACTGCGCAGTCGATGCCGAATTTCTTGGTGGCATAACTGAGGGCGCCGCCCCACTGGCCGGCTCCGGTCTCGGTGGTAAGGTTGGTGATGCCCTGCTCCTTGGCGTAGTATGCCTGGGCTATGGCGGAATTCAGCTTGTGGCTGCCGGCAGGGGAGACGCTTTCGTTCTTGAAATATATGTGTGCGGGCGTACCGAGGGCCTTCTCAAGCTCGTATGCGCGCACGAGCGGGGTGCAGCGGTAAGCGGCATACTGCTCGCGCACTTCTTCCGGAATGGGAATCCACACGTCGGTCTGGTTGAGTTCCTGGTCTGCGCAGGCCTTGCAGAAGATGGGGTAGAGGTCCTCGGGCTTGAGGGGCTGCCTGGTGGCCGGGTGCAGGAACGGAAGGGGCTTGTTGGGCATGACCGCCTGGATGTTGAAGTAATGGGTCGGAATCTCGGACTCCGGAAGCATGAATTTTTTCTGTCTCATAATACTATAAACTGTTTAATTGAATAATCAATAAAAAAAGCCGCCCGAATTCCGGACAGCCTCCTGAACTATATGTGCGGCAACCCTTGCCGCCACGATACACAACTCTAGGCCTGACCGGAAATATCCCTCAGGCGCCACCAGAATATGGAATTCACGTTATGCATCGACTGCAAATATAGAAAGATTTTTTATATTTGTACTCACCACAAACATTTTTTTTCGATAATTATGTCAGTCACACGAAAACTATGGGGCAGGACCCCTTCGGGAGAGCCCGTTTACCGTTACACCATCAAGAATTCCAGCGGCGCAAGCGCCGTCCTTTCCAGTTTCGGAGCTGCAATCGTAGGTATAAACGTGCCCGACCGCGAGGGCAGACTGGGAGACGTAGTACTCGGCTATGGCAAGCCGGAGAGTTACGATCACGACGGCCCTTGCTTCGGCAAGTGCCCCGGCCGCTATGCCAACCGTATCGCCAAGGGTCATCTCGTAGTTGACGGCAAGACATACAGCCTCCCCATAAACAACGGCCCCAATCACCTTCACGGCGGCCCCGACGGTTTCCAGAACCGCAACTGGCAATCGCGCAAGCGCAAGGGCGCCGTGGAATTCAAATACATCTCGGATGACGGAGAAATGGGCTATCCGGGCCGCCTTACCGTTGTCGCTCATTACGAGTGGAGCGAAGACAACGTCCTGAGCCTCACTTTCTCGGCCCGCACTGATGCCGCTACGGTGATCAACCTCACCAATCACGCCTACTTCAACCTCGACTGCCGCGGTTCCGTACTCCGTCACACCCTGCAGCTCAATGCATCGGAATATCTGCCTACGGACGACACCCTCATCCCTCTGGGCGCATCCGAGCCCGTAGCAGGCACCCCCATGGATTTCCTTAACCCCAAACGCCTGGGGCGCGACATCCGCAAGGACTTCCCGGCCCTCAAATACGGCAAGGGATATGACGCCTGCTGGCTCATAGACGGCTATACTCCCGGCCAGCTCCAGACCGCCGCAGTGCTCAAGGCCGCCCGCAGCGGACGCACCCTCACCGTCACAACCACCCAGCCCGGCGTTCAGATCTACACCGGAAACTGGCTCGAGGGCTGCCCGACGGGAAAGAAGGGGCGCATCTACCACGACTATTACGGCGTCGCCATCGAGTGCCAGCACTATCCGGACAGCCCCAACCGCCCCGAATATCCTCCGGTGGTACTCAAGCCCCATAAGACTTTTCACGAAGCCATAATCTTTGCATTCGGAGTAGAATAATTGATGACTTCCCGGAATAATCTTCTGAAAATCCTCCGCTTCGCTCCGTCCCTCCCACGCAAGCGTGGGCCCCTCCCATTCATGTAGAATAACCTTAGGAATAATGTTCTCGTTTATAATTAGTATTGTAGTTCTGATTCTGGGCTACTTCGTCTATGGACGCTTCGTAGAGAAAGTGTTCGGGCCGGATAAGAGCCGGAAGACTCCGGCGGTGGAACTGGCGGACGGCGTGGACTACGTCCCGATGCCGGCCTGGAAGGTGTTCATGATCCAGTTCCTGAACATCGCAGGCACCGGTCCGATATTCGGCGCCATAATGGGAGCCAAGTTCGGCCCTTCATGCTATCTGTGGATAGTTCTGGGCAGCATCTTCGCCGGCGGCGTCCACGATTTCTTCTCCGGCATGCTGTCCATGCGCAACAAAGGCGCGACCCTTCCGGAGATTGTCGGCGGCCAGTTCGGCCGCGGAAGCCGTACCGCCATCATCATATTCACCACAATAGTGCTGCTGATGGTGGGCACCGTATTCGTCTATAGCCCGGCCCTCATCCTGGGCGGCCTCGCCGGGGACGGCAGTTCGGACGCAGTGCTTATCTGGGCGCTCGCCATACTTGGCTACTACATAATCGCGACGCTGCTGCCTGTAGATAAGATAATCGGCAAGATATACCCTGTTTTCGCGTTCGCGCTGCTGTTCATGGCCGCCTCGCTCATGGTCTGCCTCTTCGTGCACTGGCCCTCCATTCCCGAGTTCTGGGACGGCCTCGGCAACCGCGCCCCGAGCGTAGGAGTCAACGGGCAGAACATCTTCCCATGCCTTTTCATCACGGTCGCATGCGGAGCGATAAGCGGCTTCCACGGCACCCAGAGCCCTATCATGGCCAGGTGTCTCAAGAACGAAAGCCTCGGACGTCCCATTTTCTACGGCGCCATGATAGTGGAAGGCATAGTCGCCCTCATCTGGGCGGCAGTCAGCTCGTACTTCTTCTTTGACGGAGGCATGGCGGAGTGCGGTCTCGAGTCGGCATCGGCCCCTCAGGTAGTAACGGCCGTGAGCAAGCACTGGCTCGGGATCGTGGGCAGCATACTTGCCATCCTGGGCGTCGTGGCGGCCCCCATCACTTCGGGAGACACCGCCCTGCGCGGCGCCCGCCTCAACATAGCCGACTTCTTCCACATGCGCCAGGACAGGATTGGCAAACGCCTTTCCGTCAGCATACCCATCTTCATCGGCGTCGGCCTGCTGCTTTGGTTCAACGTCCGCTTCGAAGACGGATTCAACGTCATATGGAGGTACTTCGGCCTGTCCAACCAGCTGCTCGCCACCTTTATGCTGGCCGCCGCCACCATGTACCTGCTGCGCCGCAACCCCGGCAAGTGGCAGTTCCTGCTCACCGGAGTGCCGGCTGTGTTCATGTTCACCGTCTGCATGACCTTCCTCTGCGTGGACAAGACCTGCTTTGGCCTGCCGCTCTCCCTTACTGGGTGGTTCGCAGCCGCATGGGCGTCGCTGGGCATAATCCTGGAGGCTTGGGCCGTTGGTTCGGTAAGAAAAAAGCAACTATATGGAAATCAAAAGGTTTGACATTCCGCCGCGGTGCCCGTCGGCCCGCATCAGGGAACTGGCCCTCGCCGCAGAAGGGGAGTTCACTCTCATCTATACCAGGGATACCCGTCTTGACTGGGTTCAGTACGGCCTTGAGCGCCTCGTGCAGGTCGCACGGGACAGTTCGGCCGCCATGGCTTATGCAGACCACTTCGACGGAGACAAACCCTCGCCGGTAATAGATTATCAGCCCGGCGCCCTCAGGGACGAGTTCGACTTTGGCGGCGTGCAGCTGTATCGTACTTCGGCGCTCAAGAAGGCGGCTGCGGAGATGACATCCGACTTCGAGTTCGCAGGCCTGTACGAGCTGCGCCTGCGGGTGTCCGAGGCCGGGCCGCTGGTTCATGTGCCGGAGCTCCTGTATTACGAGATAGAGACAGACCGCCGCAGCTCCGGCGAGAAGCTGTTCGATTACGTGAATCCCCGCAACAGGGGAGTGCAGATAGAGATGGAGCAGGCCTGCACCGAGCATCTCAAACGCATCGGAGGATGGCTGGAACCCAGGTTCAAGGAGGTCGATCTGTATGCCGGATCCTTCGAATTCGAGGCCTCCGTGGTCATCCCTTGCCGCAACCGCGCCGCCACCATCGGGGACGCAATCCGCTCGGCGCTTGCCCAGAAAACGAGTTTCCCGTACAACGTGATAGTCGTGGACGACAACAGCACCGACGGCACCGTTGACGTGATACGCTCGTTCCTCGGCGATCCCAGGCTCATCTACATCGCACAGGACAGCAGCTACCATGCCATCGGCGGCAACTGGAACGCAGCGATACATCATCCCAAGTGCGGTCGATTCGCCCTGCAGCTGGATTCAGACGATGTGTATTCCGACGATGGCGTGGTGCAGAAGTTCGTGGATGCCTTCCTGGAGCAGCGCTGCGCCATGGTAGTAGGTACTTACAGGATTACCGATTTCGACCTGAACGAGCTTCCTCCGGGAGTCATAGACCACCGCGAGTGGACGCCGGACAACGGCCGCAACAACGCCCTGCGCGTGAATGGCCTGGGTGCGCCCAGGGGGTTCTGGACGCCGCTGCTGAGGGAAATCAATTTTCCTACCACCAAGTATGGCGAGGATTACGCAGTGGGCCTCCGGATCAGCCGTGAGTACCGCATAGGGCGCATATACGACGTCATGTACAATTGCCGCCGCTGGGGCGGGAACTCGGATTCCCAGCTGGACGTGGAGGCAGTCAACCGCAACAACCTTTATAAAGACCGAATCCGCACCTGGGAGCTCGAGGCCAGAATCAAGATGAACGGCGTCGGCGGAGACTGTTAGTTTTCAAAACTTCCGCTTCGCTCCATCCCCCCCGCAAGCGGGTCCCCCCCCATTCAAGCGGCCATGGGCGGCCACTGTTTTGAAAACTAACAGTCTCCGCCGACGGGATACTAGATCGGACTTCCGGCGACTCGTTCTGCGGCGTCTTCAAGGTCGTCCGGTACGTTGTGGAAGAAGTCGAGGCCGGCACGCTGCTCAATGGCGTCGATCGTGGTCTTGTACGAGTTGTAACTGCCGGAATAGGCCTTGTTCTCAAATATATAGGCGCATCCGGTGGCGGCGGTCATCGATCCTTCGGAATTGAAGGAGCACTTCATTATGCATTTGTAGAAGTGGCTGGGGATATAGATGCCGCTCTGGATCTTGGTGCTGCCCTCGAACAGTATTCCTACGACAACGTAGAGGGTGTCGGTACCTGAAGGTGCGCTGGCAACGACCTGATTCTCGAGCTGGTTCCAGATGCCGTCGTTGAAGCTTGTCTGCCACTGGGCTGCCTGGTTGCTGAGGTAGAAGGTCTGCTTGTCCTGGTCCAGCGTTGTCTGGCGGTAGTTGGAAGCGATGAAATGGCCCTTGCTGTATGACCCGGTCGCGTTCTCCTGCTGCCAATCCGCGGGGAATGCGGGATCTGAGGTCCAGCTGCCCTTGCGGCCTATGTTCTTGTCCGGCCATGTGCCTGTGTTGAAGGCTGTCGCGCACCATACGGGAGACTTCTTTGAGGCATCCAGCATTACCGTATAATTGCGTAGAACCTTGTTGTTGTACTTGAAGGTATGTGTGGCGACGGCCCTGTTGGAATCGTTGGTGTAATACTTGAACCATTTGTACCCGAATTTTTCGTCACCCGTGGCAACCCTACCCGATGCGTCAACCGCGGGAATCTCATAGCAGGACAGGTATCCCGGATCGTTGCTCTGCTGGGCCGAGCGGGTGGTGAAGCTCATCACGCTGCCGGAAACGTCAGAACCGTCGGCAAGAGTGATGACGGCCTTGTAATAATAGGTTGTGTTCTCCTGCAGGCCGGTAATCTCCGTGCTGAAGGTGCCTGAGCCGGTGTTGAGCAGCGTCGAATTGTCGTAAGCCTCGTTGGTCAGGGCGCTTGCGGCGGTGCCCCAGCGGAAGAAGGCGGCGGTAGGGTCTGGGTTCAGGGGCATGCCGCTGAACGATGCGTTGAGTACAGCTTCCGCCATGCCCACGCTGGTTGCGGACTGGGTGGTGACGGCAGGGGTGCCTGGATTAGTGTTTCCTCCGGAAGATGCGCTGCGGCGGTAGATGGAGACCGCTTTCTGGTTGGTGTTAGCGTAGCAGCTGAAACGGGGGCTGCTGACGTTGTAGGTGAGGTAAACACACTCTCCGGCCTGGGCTTTGACGGTTGCAAGCCCGGAACTGGCTATGGTTATGCTCCAGCTTGCATTGGCGGTCTTGGTGCTTGAATTCTTGAGGTATTTGTTCGAAGCAACGCTTGCAAGGTAGTTGCTGCCGTCCCTGAAGGCCCAGGTGCCGCTGCTTGTGCCGGCCTCGAGCGTGAGGACGGTGGCGCTTCCGGGCGAAGAGATGGTGCTGCCGGATATGCTGATGTCCACCGGATCCCTGAAGTTCCCGCTGCTGTTGACGGGACCGAGAGCCTTGCTGCCGGCTGTATAGACTATGAGGACCTCGTCTCCGACCTTAAGCGACGATTCGTCGGTCACCAGGGTGAAGGACCCGTCGTCGCCGGGCTGTACATAATCGTCCCAGTCTGTTTCGCCTATGGTGAACTCGCTGATCCTCCGGCCTTTGCTGCGTTCTGCGAGGAAGGTCCCGTCCAGGTTGAATGTGGCGGTACGGCCGGCGGTGGAGGTGAAGACGACCTTCAGGCCGGTGTAGGAACCGGGATACACCAGGGCCCAGTACTGGGTGCCTGCCTGGAGGCCTCCGTTGAGCTCCACGTGCCCGGAGCCGACCGTGGCGTCGGAGATGCACTCCGGCAGCTCGCCGTCCCAATCGACATAGCCCGTACCCGTAATGGCACCTCCGTCGGCCTCGGTGGCAGCGATGCTCACGGACGCGATGCCGCTGTTGCTTACCTTGATGCCTATCATCGAGCAGAGGTTGCGCATGAAGAACGCCCCGCCGTCCGCTATTCTGGCTATGGCAGGGCTGGTGCGGGTGCTGAAACCGTCTGCGACTGCAGTCTGAACGGACGGCAGCCGTACGGTCATCATGCCGTCGTCGTAGTCTGTGCAGAAGCCCGAGGGATAGACTGCGTACTCGTTGCCCGACTCCGGCACTTCAGCTGCGAAGGTGGCTTTACGGCGGTCTGAGCTGACTCCGGTCTGGGCGGCGGTATAGATTGATCCGTTTGAATTTACAATGTCGATAGCCTCTCCAGACGCGTCCCAGAGCACATGCGTGCCGCTGAGGGTGGTCTTGGTGCCCGGGTCCAACGAGGCGGTGAATTCCTGCAGGCTGAGTTCCTGCCCGGACAATTCCGGTGATACCGGCTGGCAGGCCATAAAAGAGAGAATGACCAGTGTTATTAATGCGGTTCTTTGCATGGTCTTGCAAAGATATGAAAAAGTTCCTATGTTTGCACTGATTCTATCGACTATGGACACCAAGAATGTAGTTGCAGCCATCATCCGCAGGGGAAACCGGGTCTTCGCCACCCAGCGCGGCTACGGCGACTTCAAAGACTGGTGGGAATTTCCGGGCGGGAAGATTGAGGAAGGGGAGACCCCGGAAGAGGCCCTGATTCGTGAAATCAGGGAAGAACTGTCCACCGGAATCAGCGTTGACAAATACCTTTGCACTGTCGAGTGGGATTACCCTTCGTTCCACCTCGTTATGCGCTGTTACATGTGTTCGCTGGTGAGCGACGGCCTCCGCCTCAATGAGCACGAGGCAGCCCGCTGGCTTGATTCCGCTTCGCTGGGCAGTGTGCGCTGGCTCCCCGCCGACGAAGGCATCATGCCCCTGATTGCCCGGGAACTGGATAATAATCAAGAGATATGCGCAGATTGAAAAGAATTCTCAGCCTTGTCGGTGCCGTTGCCGTTGCGGCGCTGGCCGTTTACGTGTTTTTCAGCGCAAGGTCGTGCATCAGGGAACGGCAGTGGCTGGCGCTGGGGCCTATTGAGAATCATCCGGTGCGCATCTATGATGTCAAGTTTTCCAAGGAGTTCAACGACATGAATGACGTGCAGCTGGAGGTGGCCGAGGCGATAGGTATTCCTCCCGTGACCAACAGGGAGGATGCGGAGGAACGGAAGGCCAGCCTCGTAAAGATTGAAGACACAGATACTTACGTAATCGATTCCCTCACGTATTCCATACCTTACCTGATTCCTTCCGCCAAGGCTCTGCTGGACGACATAGGCAGCGTTTTCCAGGATTCCCTGAGCGCCAAGGGCCTTAACCCTTACAAGCTCGTGGTGACTTCCATCCTCAGGACAGAAGACGATGTGGCCAGGCTCCGCAAGCGTAACGTCAACGCCTCCGAGAACTCCACCCACCGCTACGGGACCTCATTCGACCTTTCGTACTGGCGATATGTCAAGATTCCCGAGCTGCGCGGCCGCCCCTACGAAGACGTGCCTCCGGAGTACCTGCGCGCCGTCCTGAGCCAGGTCCTCAAGGATTTCCACGACCGCGGCGACGTCTGCTTCGTGAAGTACGAAAAGAAACAGAACTGCTTCCATATCACTACAAGGAAATAAGCGCCATGACAACCAGAAAGTCCTGTCTGTTCATAGCTGTTGCATTGTTGTTCGCGCCGGGCCTCTCTTTGCGCGCACAGTCGCTGCCCAGGATCGACATGCTCAGGCCGGTTTATATCATTGCGGGCATACCCTTGAGCGAGGAGCCAACAAGGTCTAACTTCGACATCAAGTTCCAATACAGTTTTGCCATTCCGGTCTGTGACGATATCGCCGATACCGGCATAAGCCTGTCTGTAGGATATACCCAGATATCATTATGGAATATTCTTGGCGTATCGATGCCTTTCTACGAGCATACTTTCATGCCCGGTATTTATGCCCGGAAGGAATGGAAAGCGGTTTCGGGTACAAGAACGCTTTCTGCCGGCTTTGAACACAGGTCCAACGGTAGGGATGATGCTTATTCCAGGAGCCAGAACTACGTGTTCATCACTTATATACGGGAATATGACAACGGTATCCGGCTAAAGGCGAACGCCCGTCCCGGTTGGGGCGATTACGGCAAGCCTACGGTGCTCGACATGCCTCTCCGTTATACCGGATACATAGACTTCGGATTCGCCTATGAATCCAAATCTTTCCCCCTTGGAGTGCAGCTGGACGTTACCCCCATCTACAACAAGAGCATCGCCAACGTGACCGCCGGCCTAACCTGCAGGCTTTCAGCCAATCCGATGGTCCCTCAACTCTATGTGCAGCTTCATTACGGCTATGATGATGCACTGCGTGACTGCATGAACGAAAACGGGCCCATCATCTACCCCGACGGCATAATTCCGTATATACCGGGTGAGCCTCTCGCCCCGCGTACCTGCATACGCGCAGGTTTGAGGCTGGGCTTGCATGAATATGTCTTTTAGCTATGGACCAACCTAAAGTGGAGCGGATGCTCCGTCTGATGCAGCTCCTGTCCGGCAACGTATACTATACGATAGGGGAGCTGGGCGAAAAGCTGGAACTGTCCCGCCGCACGCTGTTCCGTTATTTCGACACTTTCAAGAGCGCCGGATTCGTGGTGCAGAATATCGGCGACGGGAGGTATCGTATGACCACGTACAACAAGGAGTATTCTGAGTTGTCCCAGCTGGTGTATTTCTCCGAGGAGGAGGCTATTGTGGTGAGCCATCTGATAGAGAACCTGGATGCCGCAAACGCCTTGAAGGCCGGCCTGAAGCAGAAACTGGCGGCTGTATATGACTCTACTTCTATCAGCGATTACATAGAGATTAAAGGGAAGTCGGAAATAGTGGAGACTCTGGCGAATGCGGTAAAGTCCAGGCGCGCGGTGGCTCTGAACGGCTATGCTTCCGCCCATTCGGGCCAGAC
>JAFZLQ010000106.1 GCA_017551425.1 Bacteroidales bacterium
CACCCTGAGTTCGCTCTCGATGGAAGCCTTGGCGGCCGTGGTCTGCCTGAGTTCTCCGATATAGTTGATAAGCGACTGCTGCATGTCTCCGAACGAGTGGCTCAGCTGGCCTATCTCGTCCTCGCGGCCGTCGTCGGGGATCGTCTGGTCGAAGTTGCCCTTGGCGATGGTATCGGTCTGGGCGACAAGTTTCCTGAGCGGCTTGAGTTCCTGTCCTACGATGCGCATGAAAACGATCAGCATCAGCAGCAGGCCCAGGACGACTATCACCATGACGGTGCGCCTCAGGCGCTGGAAACTGCCGAAAATGTCGCTCTCGGGACAGACGATGGCGACGCTCAGGCCTGTCTTGTCGATGGGCTTGTAGAACACGTAACAGTCCACCCCGTCTATCATCAGCTGCCGCATGCCTTCCTCCCCGCGCTGCATGGCCCTGCCAAGGGCGGTGAGATCCGGATCGGGTTGTTCCAGGGTGGGTGTGAAAATGGTCTGGTAGAACAGCTTGGTGCTGTCCGGATGAACGAAATAGGTTCCGCTGTCGCCAATCATGATGCTGTAAGAATTCGGATAAGGCTTTACGGCGGAAATGGTGTTCGACAGCAATTCGAGGGACAGGTCCACGGACAGTGTGCCTACAAACCGGCCGTCATTGTCTTTGAGCGGTTTGCAGTAGGACACTATCATATCCGTGGAGAAAACGTCGTCCTCGCTGTAGTCCATGAACGGTTCTGTCCATCCGGGGCGGTCCAGAAGCTTCACCGTCTGGTACCAGTCCATGTAGAAGTATTCGTAGTCGGGACTGCCTTCCTGCGTAGTGAGGATGGTCCCGTCGTCGTTCAGGGAATAGGCGGAGAAATAGAACCCTTTCTCTTTGAAATAATCCGGCTCGAAGGATATGGAACATCCGTTTATTTCCGGATTGTTCAAAAGGACCTTGCGGGAAAAGACGAACATGGAGTCCGGATAGTCCAGCCTGCGGAGGACCAGCCAGTCTGTGTTGTCTGCGGCCACTTCCACACGGTCGAGGACCGCATCAACGCGAAGGACCGTATTCTCCAGTATCTGGGTAGCGTTGCTGATGGCCTCCTGGCGTACGCTCCCAAGGGACTGGGTGAACATGAAGCCAAGGGATGCGATGAAGATAATTGTGGCAAACAACACAATCCAGAGGCCCAGCTTCATGGGCAGGGACTGCCGTATGGCTTTGAAGATGTTCTTTGTCATTCTATTCTCCCACCAGTTGTTCGTAACTAACTTCTTTCCTGATAAGGCCGCCTTCCGTCATAAGGTCGCTGGCCAGCTTCACCATATCCGGGCGCAGGCGGAAATCCCTCCCGCCGGAATCCTTGTCCACCTGGAGACGCAGCACTTCAGCGAGCATAAGCTTCTGCAGGGTGCGGTTGGTGGCGATGTGGTTTGCCGTAACATATTTCATTACGATGTCGAGAGTCTCCTCGGGGTGCTCTGCGGCCCATTCCCAGCCGCGGCGGCTTGCTTCTGCAAACCTGCGGGCCTGGTCTTTGTGCTTGAGGTAGTACGACCTGTACATGTACACGCCGTCTTCCTGGATGTTGTAGCCATGGTCGCAGAAACGGTACACGTCCTTGTCGGACAGCTCGATGCCCGTCTGCAGTACCTGATAGTACTCGTTGTAGCTCATGGCGAGGATGGCGTCCAGGGCCCCTTTTGTGAATAGATTCACGCTGGATGCGAAACGGATCCACTCGTAATCCAGATGTTCCTTCCGGCTCAAGCACATGGCAATCTGGCCGAACCCCACGCTCCAGGTGCCAACACGGGCTCCCTTCTGGGTGAGCGGGTCCTGTCCTCGCCTGGAGATGATGACCATGGCGTTGTTCATGGAGGTCTGCAGGATATTCACGAGGGGAATGCCGTTGTCTATGATCTCCATGGCCTGGCAGAGCTGCAGTGTGGTTGCCTGGCACTGGTTGCGCCTGGCGCGTTCCAGGGCCGGAGTGGATGCCGAAGGATGGACTATTTCCACGTCGAGCCCGAGCTCTTTGTAAAAACCCTGTTCCAGGGCGACGTAGTAGCCTGCGAACTGGGCCTGCGCCGTCCATTGCGGGGTAAATACAAAGCGCTCCTGGGCTCCTGCGGACGTGAAGGCGACAAGAGCGAGAACGACCGGCAGCAGTGCCTGTCCTTTTCTTCCCATATTACTTGATGGCCTTCAGGATGCGGTCTGCCAGAAGGTAGCAGTGGCCGCCGGTGCGTGCGGAGACAAGGTCGCCGTCCACCACAACGTCTGCGTCAACATAATCGACGCCGTAATTCTTTGCGTCGCCAAGCAGGTTGTTGTGCACGGTCATCTTGCGTCCCTTCACCAGCTCCGAAACGGGGGAGAGCAGCCACAGGCCATGGCAGATGACGCCTTTCACTATGTCTTTGCGGGCAAAGACCTTCTTGAGGAACTCGCATGCCGGGGGGATCTTGTTCACATCCTCGGTATAGCGGAGACGGTCGGAAACCATGCCTGCAGGAACTATGACCGCTGCATACTCGTCGAGGTCCTTGTCCGTGAGCTTCTCGAAGCTCTCGTTGCAATAGAAGGGAGCCCGGAACTCATGCCCGAGGAAGCTTATGGAATCGTTGCCCCACAGGCGGGAGAGGAAATGGACTTCGTAGCCGGCCTCCTTGAAACGGAACTGATAGTAGAAAATTTCATTCTCGTAGAAATCGCTCTCGATCAGGATTCCTATTTTATTCTTCATTGCTGACTTTCTTTTTGATGGTTAAAATGTTCTCGTTGTTTACGAAATCGTAGGTGACCTCGTCCATCATCTTGATTGTCAGGAAGATACCGAGGCCGCCGATTCTCCGCTCCTCGAGCGGAAGAGTGATGTCGGGCATCTCCTTCGCGAGCGGATTGAAGGGTACGCCGCCATCCTTCAGGCGGATGGAGATGCAGCTGTCGTCCTTTTCTATTTCAACGTCGAGGTAGCCGTCCTCCGAGCCCTCGGGGTAGGCGTAATCCGCCACGTTCACTACGAGTTCTTCGCAAACGAGGCGGATGACGTTGAATTCTTTCTTACACGATGCCACCTCCGGGGTATGGAGGATGGCATCGAGTATTTCAAGAGCCTTTCCGGAGACAGGCTGGAAATGAAGGAGTCTCATTTGTTGACGAAGGAGATGTAATCCTGGATGCCGGTCATCTCGAAGACGTCGCGGATGTCCTTGGCGCAGTTAACGAACTCGATTGCAGGGTTGCTGCCGAGTTTCTGCTTCGCAAAGATGATGGTGCGGATGCCGCTGCTGGCGATGTACTTGAGGGCGGTTGCATCAAAGACGACTTTCTCGACGCCCTTGTCGCGATACTGGTTCAGCAGCTCCATGAGTGCGGGGGAGTTGCCGGTTGCAAGTTCTTCACCCAGTACGATGTCCAGGACGGAACCATTCAGCTTGACTTCAAATTGATTTTCCATAATTAGTTGATTTTTAAATTGTTTCAGTGTTTCTTTCCAACGAGGATCATAATTGAACGGGAGCCCACGAGAACTTCGTCCTGGTTGCCGAGAAGGGTTTCCTTGCCGGGTTCGCAGATGTCGTCGGGAGCGGCCATTTCTGTATTTGCAAAAACGTGCCAGGCCATGCCTTCGGGGAGCTTGGGCAGCTCGAATCCGTGCATTTCCCAGTGCATGTTCATCGCAACGTAGATGAAATCATCGGGCACGCCGTCGGTCTCGGCATACTGGCCGTTGAGCATGAAAGCCGTGGTCAGGTTGTTGAAACCGGTCTCGGGATGCCATGCCTTCACGCCGTGCCATGAGAAATCGGGATAGCCGAGGTTGCGGTAGTCGCAGAAGCCGAGGTGGTACTCGTAACGGAGCACCTTGTGCATGCGGCGGAACTTGATGATGTTCTTGAAGAAGTTCACAAGGTCTGCGTTCTTCTTGACGTTGTTCCAGTCGAGCCAGCCGATCTCGTTGTCCTGGCAGTAGGCGTTGTTGTTGCCGAACTGGGTGTTGCCCATTTCGTCGCCGGAAAGCACCATGGGGATGCCCTGGCTGGTCATCAGCAGGGTCACGGCGTTCTTGACCTGCTTGTGGCGCAGGAAGTTGATGCCGGGATCGTCGCATTCGCCCTCCCAGCCGCAGTTCCAGCTGTTGTTGTGGTTCTCGCCGTCGCGGTTCTCCTCGCCGTTGGCCTCGTTGTGCTTCTCGTTGTAAGACACGAGGTCCATGAGGGTGAAGCCGTCATGAGCGGTGATGAAGTTCACGCTGGCCTTGATGCCTCGGTTCTGGGAAGCGTAGAGGTCGGGTGATCCGGTGATGCGCTCCTTTACGTCGTCAAGCACGGCGTCGTCGCCCTTGATGAAGCGGCGCATGCTGTCGCGGAACTTTCCGTTCCACTCGGCCCAGCGGCCCCAGGACGGGAACGAGCCTACCTGATAGAGTCCGCCGGCGTCCCAGGCCTCGGCTATGAGCTTGGTCTTGCCGAGTATGGGATCGTGGGCGAGTGATTCCAGGAGGGGAGGATTGGACATGGGGGCGCCGTTCTGGTCGCGGCCGAGGATGGCTGCGAGATCGAAGCGGAATCCGTCCACGTGATAATCCGTCACCCAGTAGCGCAGGCTGTCCACAATCATGTCCCTCACGTTGGGGTTGTTGCAGTTGAGGGTGTTGCCGCAACCGCTGAAGTTGTAGTAGTACCCCTCGGGAGTGAGCATGTAGTAGGTCTTGTTGTCGATACCCCTGTAGGAGATGTACGGGCCGTTCTCGTTGCCCTCGGCGGTGTGGTTGAACACCACGTCGAGTATGACCTCGATGCCGTTGGCATGCAGCTGCTTGACCAGGTTCTTGAGCTCGTCCACCTGCATGCTGAAGCGTCCGGTGGAGGCGTAGGCGGCCTTGGGGGCGAAGAAGCCCACGTTGCTGTAGCCCCACACGTTGTAGAGCATGTGGCCGTCCACGGGTGAAGGCTTGGAGTTCTCGAACTCGTCGAACTCGTGTATAGGCATGAGTTCCACGCAGTTGACGCCCAGTTCCTTCAGGTACGGGATCTTTTCGGCGATGCCGGCGAAGGTGCCGGGATGCTTGACTCCCGCCTCTGCGCCGCAGGTGAAGTTGCGCACGTGCATCTCGTAGATGACGAGGTCGTTCACCGGAGTCTCGAGCGGAAGGTCGTTCTCCCAGTCGAAGTCGTCGAACACCACGCGTGCGCGGTACTGGTACTTGCAGTCCCAGTTGGGCTGCTGGCCCCATACGTCACGCCCTACGATCAGCTTGGCGTAAGGGTCCATGAGTATCTTGGACTTGTCGAAGCGGTGGCCTTCCTGCGGGTTGAAAGGTCCGTCCATGCGGTATCCGTACTCGATGTTCTCGAAGTCGAGGTCGAAGACCATCATGGAGAACACGTTCCCGAGCTTGAACTCCTTGAAGAAGGGGATCTCCACGAAGGGCTCCAGCTCGTGGTTATGGAACAGGACCAGGGTGCAGTCGGTGGCGTAACGGGAATATACGGAGAAGTTTACCGCGTTACCGATGACCGTAGCCCCGAAGGGATACGGCCGTCCGGTACGCAGCTTGAGCCCCTTGTATTCGTGAGTCGGGAATAAGTCTACACGCTGCATGGGCTCAAATCTTCTTCTGGCACTCGTCAACCGAGTCGAAATAGTCAAAGAATTTCTCGAATCCGGTCATCCCCATTACGTCCCTTACCTCGGAGCACACGTTCACAAGGCAGATTTTATGTCCCTTGGACGCTGCGATCTTGTACGAGTACAGGAGGACGCGGAGGCCGGCACTGGAGACATAGGTGCAATCGGTCATATCGAGTATGATGCTGTTGCCCCTGTCGAATACGGCCAGGATCTTTTCCTGTTCCTGGGCGCTGTTGGAAGAATCCAGCGACGCGCCCAGTTTATAAACTTCAGCAGCCATTCCGTCTTAGTCTTTAGGGACGAGAACGACCTTCACCTTAGGCCTGTAATCCACTGCGGGAAGCTGGACGGTGAGCTTTTCGGCGTCGAACTTGGTCCACTCCCTGTCGTCGATCCACACCTTGTCGATCTTCACGCTGCCGACGGGCAGGATGTCGGGCTGCACGCGGAGGATGCTGTCCTTGAATCCGTTGACCTGGGGCTTGAAGTAAAGGGTGAGGGGCTTCTTGGTGTTGAGGAGGTTGGTGTAGGTGGCTGCAAGGTATGCGAGCTCCACGGAGTGGTATGCACTCATGGAGTGGCTGCCCTTCTTGCGCTCGGTACCGAGCAGGTAAGGCAGACCGTTGGCCAGCACGTTGAAGTAAACGGCACCGTCCTCGTGGTCGAGGAAGTAGGTGTTGTAGAATGCTGCGGACTCGCGGGCATACTTCAGGTAATCGGCATCCTTGAACAGGCCGTAGAGGATCTCATAGGCGAGGATTGCCTGCTCCTGCTGCCACCATGCCTTGCGGTCGTGCCATGCGAAGCGGTAGTATTCCTCGCTGCCGTGAAGCTTGCGCTCCATGACGTCGTACCAGCCGCCGCGCTGTACGTCCATACCGACCTTGGGCATGACCTCGGCGATATGCTTTGCGAACTTGACATAAGAATCCTTGGGGCAGATGCTCTGGAAACGCATGAGGTTCCATGCGATCTTGAGGTTGTGGCCTACGACGGCACGGTCCTGCTGCCAGCCCCATGTGAGGTCGTGGCTCCAGTCGTCGAGGAAGCGCTCGTTTACGAACGGGCTGTTCTCGTAGTCGGGGAAGTGGGCGGTGATGGTGTCGAAGGTGTACTCGAGGAACTTCTTGTACTTCTCGTCGCCGGTGGCAAGGTAGAGGTTGATGAGGTATGCGGGAGCATGGTCGCCGACGGAGTTCCAGTTCTTCTTGAGGCGGTTTGCACCGAGGCTTGCGCTGTCGGGGGAAAGGGTCACAGGGTCGATGTGGGAATAGTATCCCTCGCCCTTGTTGTCCTTGAAGAAACGGTCGAAGAGGTCGATGGTGAGCTCGGCGTCACGAAGGATTGCGGGGTCGCCGTTTGCGCGGTAGGTCTGGATGGGGCCTGCCAGTGCGTAGATCTGCTCGTACATCGGGATTGCGTCGTAGTCGTCGCCGAACTCGGAGGTGAAGATCTTCTTCTCCATGCCGTTGCCGTCAACGTCGATGCCGTGATACCAGTAAACCACGTTCTCGTCCACATCGTAGAAACGCATGTGCTTCTTGAGGTATTCGACACCCTTTTCAGCCACCTCGAGGAAGATGTCCTCGCCTGTGAGCATGAAGGCTGACGCCATACCGTAGATCATACGGCTGATGGTGTCGGTCTCCTGGCGGAATGAGTTGATCTCGCTCTTGCCGCTGAGGCTGACGGAGGTGCGGTACTTCTCGTAGTTGATGTCTCCGTCGGGGAACTGTGCGCGGATGAAGAAGTTGCAGATGCTGCGGGCCTGCTTTGCCCACCAGCCGGACTCCTCGAAACGGAACTTTCCAAGCTCGCGCTCGGGGAAATCGATCTGCTTGGCCTCGAAGCTGTATTCGCCATCCTGACGGGGATAGAAGATACCGAAGACGAAGGCCATGCGTCCGTTCTGGGAAAGAAGGGAGTACATGTTACCGGAGGCGTCCTGGTAAGGCTCGTCGAGGTTGCGGAGCAGACGGGCGAAGGTGGTGGGGGTGAGGGCGACGTCGAACGTACGGTTGTCGCTCGTCGTGAGCTTGAAGCACTTGCCTTTCTCGTCGAAATCGCTTACATAACCGGCAATCAGATCGGTAAACTCAAACTGCATCTTGCCTGCAGGTTTGAACACTTTGAAATTGTCTTTCATCTTTTTTTGTGTTTGTGTAATATATGATTGATTATTAATTCATACAGTTTGCACAGCACTCTTTAACCTCGTGCTCTACAATGGGCTTCTTGGGAAGCGTGGATGTGAATATAAGTACCAGTACGCCTATGGCCACGCTGGTGATGGCGGCCACGACGAAGCGCTGGCGCAACGCCTCGGGAGTGGATCCGTTGACGAACAGGTTGATGTAGATGGGCGATACGAACTGTCCCAGCTGAGCCACCGACATGATTATGGCGATGCCGAATGTGCGCTGGCGGGGGGTAACGATACGCGGCAGGTACAGCGAGATGGGAGGCAGGGCGAAGCCGCCGCCGAGTCCCACCACGAGGCATCCTGCCATCACCATTCCGAACGACTGTGCCACGGAGATCATCATATAGCCCGCTGCCATGATGGCGGCTGCGATGGGCATGGTCCAGTCTTTGAGCTTGCCCATGATGATGCCCAGCGTGAGGCCCGCGAGTATGGCGGGGATTCGCATGATGGACAGGGCGTAACCGCACTGCTTTGCGTCTCCCAGGCCCAGCTTGGTCATGTAGAGGGAAAGGTCTGTGTTGATGATGAAGTAGCAGGCGAAGATCATCATTGCGAAGAATGCGAGGATGACGATCTTGGGGTTCATCTTGTCTTTCTTGCCTGCTGCGTTGACCACGGGCGCCTTGGGCGGCATGGCGGGCAGGAAGAGGAACGCCAGGATGATGGAGACGATGACGAAGGCGTAAACCATGAAGGAATAACGCCAGGAGATGCTCGCCAGGATACCGGACAGACTCATGAAAAGCAGTCCTCCCAACTGGTTGGACGCACCCTGTATGCCCAGCAGCTTGCTTCGTTTGCTCACGTCGGGGGCGAAGTCGAAGATAAGCGAAGTGGACAGCGGGGTCATGATGCCGAGGCCCAGGCCGAAGAGCACGCGCATCGTGAGCAGGAGCCCGAAGTTGTTGACGAAACCTCCGGCTACGCCGAAGATGAGGAACAGGAACATGCCCGTCAGCAGAAGTTTCTTCTTGTCAACCTTCGAGGCCAGGCGCCCGGACAGAAGTCCCATGGGCATCATCACCAGCGTGGGGATGGTGAGGACGAGCTTGGCCTGGGTGGGGGTGATGGCGGGGAATGCATCCTTTATGGCGGCGATGGCCGGAGAAACAGCCGTGGGCGCCATGATGGTGAGGACAGATACCGACAGGATGGACGGTATCAGCATTTTGGGTAATTTCTTCTCCTCAGTTGCTTCCATATTATATAATTACATAAACATTCGTGCCGGCTGTCCCACTGTGAGGCTCAGACGCAGGAAATTGACCACGCCCGCGATGAATTCGGGTTTGTCGGCGTTGATATTCTGCCAGATGAACTCCGGCGTGCAGTAATAGGTCAGGACCAGGCGTTTGGTGAGGCCCAGCTTGAAGTAGGCGCAGACCGTGGTGGCCGTATATCTGTCTGAGAACGCGCCCTGCACCTCGGCCTCTATGCCTATCTGCTTGAAGGGGTTGGCCGGATTGAGCTTGGACGGGAAGAGCCTGAAGCCCGTGGATGCCAGGAAGGTCTCCTTGAAGGCGTCGGCCTTGTCTGTGACTACCACGGGAATCTGCTTCACAATGTCGAACGGGCCGGTGGCGTGGGGGATCTGGCCCCTGAATCCCAGGTTTCCGCCCGCATTCGCGAATACCGTGATGGCGGGACGCTTGTAGGCGACCTCGGCCTCGTACGAGAAATACGAGTCGGTGCCGGTGAAATCGGGGATGAAGGAAGTCATGTCCTTCTCGAACTGGCGGTTGTACGACACGATGCTGTGCATCTGCAGGCCGCTCTTGAACTCCTGGTGAATGCCGGCGTATGCGGCTTTGAAATCCAGCGGTTTGAAATCGGGCTTGAGGCCGATGAAGAACACAGGGCCGCCCTTCTTGCTGAAGCTGCCGTCGAACTCGATGGCGTCGTTGATGAAGATCTTGCGCCCGTAAACGTGTGCGGACGACTCTTCCAGGGCGATGCGGCCGAAGAACTGCGACTCCGAAACCGTGTTTCCAAGGCGTCCGACGCGGATCTTGAGGTTGTTGCGGAAATAG
Organism: Bacteroidales bacterium; assembly: GCA_017551425.1. Next base: position 9,860 of record JAFZLQ010000106.1, read on the forward strand.
TGCTCCACCTCGAGGTTGGTCACCACCACCGACGCGTCGTTCTTCACGCCCGGCTCATTGTCGAGGAACGATACGGTGAAGTATGCGTTGGTGCGCTCGGGCAGTGCCGCCGAAAACACAAGGTCTGCGCGTTGCCTGTAGTACGTGGGGTTGGGCAGGGACCCTGTGACTCCGTCGTCGTTGGTGACGGCGAACGCCACGTCCTGGGCCAGCTGCATTGCGATGTTGACGACGTTGACCTTGCTGGTATCAACGTCGAAACCCTTGAACGTCTGGGCCTCGGATATCGCCGCGTTGAAGGTCGAATCGGCCTTGAACGATACGGTCAGGTCCTGGGCACAGATGCTGCCGCCCGACGCGAGGAGCGCCAGGACGGTCCAGCAGAATCTCTTGAACTTCATCCGGTTTCGGCTTTATACGCGTCCCAGGCTGAACGGAGGATAGGCCTCGTTGTCAACGACGACGTCTATGATGCAGGGCTTGCCCAGGCTGATGGCGGCCTTGAGGGCGGGAACGAACTCGTCCAGCTTCTCTACGTGCCATGCCTTGGCTCCGCAAGCCTCGGCGTATTTGACGAAGTCGGGGTTGTCGAAGGTCATGAAGGCCTCGTCGTTGTACATGTTCAGCAGGAACTTCTTGATGATGTTGAACTCGTTGTTGTTGAAGATGATCCAGATCACCGGGATGTCGTACTGTACGGCGGTCATGAGCTCGAAGCCTGCCATCTGGTAGCAGCCGTCTCCTACGCCGGCGATGACGACCTTATCCGGATTGGCGCACTTGACGCCGATGCATCCGTTGGTATGGCTTGCCATGGGGCCGAAGCTGCCCGGATTCTGGTAGCGCTGGTTGTTGTTGAGCTGCAGGTAGCTGCTCAGCCAGAGCATGTGGGAGCCTGCGTCGCCCATGACGATGGCGTCCTTGGGCAGGTTGTTGGAGAGCAGGCGTACGATGTCTCCGGGGAAAAGCTTCTTGGCGTCGAGGTGGGGTGCCTCCTCGTAGTACTTGCCGGTGGGCAGGACGGGTGCCGGGGGAGTGGGGATGCCGGCGGCCTCAAGTGCGGGCAGGAGCTTGCGCAGTGCGAGCTTCACGTCGCCCACCACCGCTGCATCGGCCTTGTAAACCTTGTTGATTTCTGCAGGGTCAATGTTGATGTGTACCAGCTGCTTGCCCTCGTAGAGGTCTGCCTTGAAGCCGTAGGTGGCGTTCTGGGCGAAGGAGTTGCCCATAGCGAGCACGCACTCGGCCTGGTCGAAGTAGGTGTTGGCGGCCTTGTCTCCGGAGGTGCCGTACATGCCGAGGCAGAGAGGGTGGTTCTCCGGCAGGAGTCCGCGTCCGTCCATGGTCTGGACGAAGGGGATCTGGTACTTTTCTATCAGCTGCATCAGTTCTGCGGCGGCCTCGCTGCGTACGCAGCCGTAGCCTACGATCGCAAGCATCTTCTTGCGGGCGCGGATTGCGGCGGCAAGGATGTCTGCGGCCTTGCGGATGGCGTCATCCTCTGCGGGCACGGGCTTGATGTCGATCTTGACGGGCCTGAAGTTGGGGACTTCTGCGGTGGTGATGTCCTTGGGGATGTGGATGTGCACGGGACCGGGGCGGCCGTTGAATGCGGTATTGAGGGCGTCCTCCATAATGTCGCAGGTGTCTTCGGCCCTCTCGATGATGTACGACTTCTTGGTTGTAGCCGAGAACATCGCGTGGGAATCGGGGGTGCGGCTGAGACCGGTGGACTCGTTCAATGCGCCCTTGCCGCGCTGGCTCATGGATGTATATCCCGTTATGGCGAGTATGGGCAGTGAATCGGACAGTGCCACGGCCATGCCGGAGAAGAGGTTGAATGCGCCGGGACCGCCGGTGGCGAAGCACACGCCGAGGTTCCCGGGATTGAACATCGTGTATCCGCAAGCCATGAACGACGCCGCCTGCTCGTTGCGAATGATTATGGTCTTGATTTTCTTGGAGTCGCGCAGTGCGAGGAGCATGGAGGCGTTAACCTGGCCGCTGCCGCCGAATACGTATCCTACGCCGATGTCTTCAAGAATCTTTACGATAGTTTGATTTACATCCATGATATTTAATGGTTTATGAACTTTCTATTTGGATTTGTCGGACCACTGGTCCTCGTTGAACTTCGCCCTTGCGCTGGGCGGCGGGCACTCGGAGAAGAGCTTGCCTCCCGTGCCGCACTCGTTGAGGCCGTAGCCGTTGAAGAACAGGTAGATCCTGTCTTTGGGAACGTTGGTAACCTCGGAAAAAACTGAGATGAACTTGTCTGCCACGACCTTCTTCTGCTCGTCGGTCATCTCTATGCTGTGGATGATAATTGCCGGCATAATAAATAATATAAAGGAGATATGCCGGTTTGAGGCCGGCATATCCCCGGAAAAACATTAAAGTGAATTGAGAACCTTTACGATGAGGTCGCCGTATGCGATGGAGGACTCGACCGAAGTACCGGTGATGAACGGGTGGTCGTAGTAAACCTGAGGGTTGTTACGGCTGGTGTTGATGCGGGCGATGCAGGCACCGTTGGGGCCGACAGCGTCGCGGACGAGGTCCTCGAGAGGCCACAGGAAGCCGGGAGTTACGAGCTCGGGCACACCGTGGTTGTCTGCGTTGGCGCCATAGACGTCGAAGGACATTGCCATGCCGGGGCCGTAGAAGTCCCATGCGCGGGGATGTGCGCAGATCTTCTTTCCGTAGATGATGGACTTGTAGTCGTTCTCAGGATCGCGGAGGAAGACGAAAGCGGAGATAGCGTAGCAGAGGCCTGCGACGATCTTTCCACCCTTGTAGGCGTCCATGATGAGTTTGTGGAGCTCCCAGCAGTTGCACATGTCGATCATTGCGCCGGGGCCGCCGGTGAGGGCGATGCAGTCAAAGTCCTTCATGTCAAGCTCTGACCACTTCTTGGCGTGTGCCCACTCGTCGCCGTCGACAAGCTCTTTGCAGCGCTTGCAGACATCCTCGGGATTGGTCTTGTATCCCTGAACGGCATCTACGAATTCGGGATCGACGCTGATCTGGAAAGGAAGGGGCTTCTTGCCGTTCTTGGTGCCGAGGGTTACCTCGAAACCTGCCTTCTTACAAGCATCCCAGGGAGCCTGGAGCTCCTCTGCCCATGAACCACACTCGGTGGCGATGATAAGTACTCTTTTCTTTGTCATAATGATTAAAATAATAAAGGATTAAAAATGGTATGTGAATGAATTATTCGGTTACGGGACGGATTGAAATGCTGGACGTGCGCGGGTGCGCGTACCATGTTGTTTGTTTGGTAAGGCAGCTGTATGCGAATGCAGTTGTCTGGGGCTTGGCCTCGATCTCCGGCATCTGGTCGCCTACGGTGCCGAAGAACACGGGCGTGCAGGTGGGGTCTGCGGTTGCTGACCACAGGCCGATGAAGGTGCCGCGGCTCTGGGCGTTAAGGGCGTGCCTGAATCCTGCCGAAGGGAGGATGAGGGTGTTCACGCAGATCTCCCTGGAGTCGATGACCACGGTATGCTTGTAGAGTGCGCTGATGTTCACTCCGTTCTCGCCTACGGTCTCGTGGTCGGGCTTGAGGTCTTTGTATTCCTCAAAGTCGTCTTCAAGAGCAGCCAGCTCGTGGAGGCCGGTCTTGCCTCCGGTAGGGGTGCGCCAGAGGCCTCCGAGATGTGTTGCGATGTCGAATTCCTTCATGCCGCTGATGTCCCAGTAGATCTTGTCTCCCACCATCTGGCCGGAGTCGATCACGTACTTGTCGAGCTCGGTGCCGTCGTAAAGCATTGTGGCTGAATAGTTGCCGAAGCAATAGACGTCCCACTTGGAGCCCTTGGGCATGTCCACGTAGCAGTCGGGAACGGTGCTCTTGAGGCGCTTGTCCCTGCCGACGAACTCGGTGCTGGTTGCTACGGATTCCTCTGCGGTCTCCTCTGCGGTTGCAACGTGGAAAGCCACTTCCGTGGGCACCCCCTCGTCTGTTAGCTTGACGGCGATAAGGTTGCCGGTAGCCCAGTAAATAGGCACGCCGTCTGCTTTGCCGTCTTTGTTGATGCCGATGTAAATAGCTACTATCCAATCGTTTTCATTGCCTTTGACGGTGCTTCCCTGCTCTTTGTCGGGAAGGACGATGGTGCCGGTAGCCCACTCGTCGGCGTCTATGGTGTGGAAGAACTTGACCATGTTCCTGACGCCGAACCAGACGTTCTGGCCCACTATGTCTGAATAGTCATGCTCCGAGGTGAAAACGGCCTTCCCGTTTTCCACGACCGCCTCTTCAAGCACGTCGGTGGATCCGGCCTTGCCGAACTGGAGGGTAAGGCCTTCGTAGTAATTGGATTCGCCCGCCCCGACCGTGGTCTGCACGGCAAAGGAGTATGTAGGGACCTTCTCGAAGCACGATACTGCAAGTATGAGTATCGGAAGTATCGATAATAATGCGCTCTTTTTCATGTGTTGATATTAAAGGGTGACTTGGAAGGTGTCGCCGCGGTTGGCGTTCTCCTCGTTCTGGAAGACTGCGCCTTCCTTGCCGAGGATTTCGCCGTCGGGCGTGTAGATTTCCGCCTTGGAGAGGTCGAACCTTCCGCTGCCGGCCGCAAACAGGTCCCTGGTCTTGGCGAAGTCGCGCTTGGCTGTCTTCCAGCGGCGAATCTCCACATTGAAGGGGAAGTTCTTGGCAGACTGCACGTTGAATCCGATTTCTGCGGTCTGGAAATCATAAGGGCCGGATTTGGTGACGATTATCTCGCCGGTGTTCTCGAACACGTGGGTCTGGGTCTCTTCTCCGACGAGCTCGCTGTAGATACCGAACGCCACGGCCTTGGGAGTGGACTCCTCGCTGCCTTCCAGATGCAGTTTGACCTTTCCGCTGTTGATGATGGGAGGAATGGGCTGCTTGTTGGGCAGGAAGTGCTCGTAGAATGCGCAGGCGAGGGGATAGGACTGATACAGGAACGAGACCTTGTTCTCCACGAACTTGGCCACGGACACCAGCTCGATCTCTCCGCTGTTCACAAGATGGGTGTCTGCGAAACGGGCCACGGTCATGATGCGTCCGGGGGCCTTCACGTAAATCTTGCCGTAGTTCATGATGGAACCGCCCACGCCGGTGGTGGCAAGGATGCGGATGGTGGAGGCGCGCTCCATTTCCAGGCTGATCCGGCCATTGTTGATGATGGTCATGTTGTCTGCCGGAACCGCGATTGCGCGGGCCTGGGTGTTGAAGGAACCGTTGCCCAGGAGCTGGATCTCTCCGTTGTTGATGATGGTGGAATTCTCGCCCGCGAGCAGGGTCTCGCCGTAAACGGGGGTGTCCGAGGTTACGTCGTAATCGAAGTAAACCTTGATGACGCCGTTGTTGATGAGCATGGAATTCTTGCCGGCGGCCATTGCGAAGCACTTGATGAAGCGGTAGATCCCCTTTTCGTCTTTGGGGGAGCTCTGGATCAGGTGCTTGTATGCCTTGACCATTTCGTCGAGGTGGATTTCGATCTCTCCCTCGTTCACCAGGGTTGCGCCCTGTGCCAGATGCTGGCGGCCGGGATGCTCGGGATCTTCCGTGAGCGCCGCCATGGCGTAAAGGGCTATGTTGCGGCCGTTGAGGATCTGACCCGCCGCGATGGCCTGCTCCTGGATGTCGGCGACGCATCCTTCGGGTGAACTGATTACCAGACGGCCCCTGTTGACGCCGTATTCGCCGGCCTTGAAGCTCAAAGATTTGTTTGTCATATTATCATGTTAGATTTTTACCTCGCAACATTCTCCTGCGGCGGCGGACTCGGGGAGCTGCCAGACCAGGTTCTTGTCTTTGCCCAGGGCCTCTCCGGATTCCGACACGAGTTCCATCTCGCTCAGGTCCCATCTTGCGCTGCGGCTGTTGAACAGGTTGTGGAGAGCGGCGAAATCGCGCTTCACCGTTACCCACTTGCCGATTTTGACGGGCACGGGCACGTCTCCGGGCGACTGCATGTTCACTCCGACCTCCGCGGTGTTGTACTTCACAGGGCCTTCCTGGGTGATCTCCACCTTGCCCGTATTTTCCAGGCGGTGTACGGAGAACTTGCCGTTGTTGCCCACCTGGTGCAGGTACCAGCCGAATGCGACAGCGTTCTTGCCGGATGCCTCGCTGCCCAGCAGGTGCACCTTGATGCTGCCTGTGTTGACGGTAGGAGAGGCCGGCAGGTCGTTGGCCATGAAGTGCTCGTAGAACACCGTGGCGAGGGGATCGAACTGATAATGGTAAGAGACTATGTTCTCCAGCCAGGTTGCGACCGCGGTGACGCTGATCTCTCCGTTGTTGGTCATGCGGGTGCCGCAGAGCGAACCGAGCACCATGATGCGTCCCGTGGTCTTTACGGAAATCTTGCCGTTGTTGAGCAGGGAACCGAACTGGCCGGCGGTGTGCAGGATGCGGGTCTGGTAAGCCCTCTTGAGATCTACGGTCACGGTACCGTCGTTGATGCACTGCAGATGGCTGTCCATGCTGCCGATGCCGCGGATGTAGCTCTGGTAGGAGCCGTTGCCTATGAAGTTGATTTCACCCTTGTTGAGCATCACGGAATGGGCGTTGGCCCACATGGCGCAGCCGTAAAGGGACACGCGCGCGTCTATGTCGTTGTCCATATAGACGTTGATGGTGCCCTCGTTGATGAGCAGGGAGTTGTCTCCCGCCGCCATGGCGTAGCAGCGTACGGTGTCGTGGTCTGTGAAATCGGGATTCTCGGTCTTGTCCTTGCGCTCCTTGTACAGGGCGTAGATCTTGCTGAAGTGGATGTTGATGACACCCTTGTTGATGAGTGTGGCCTGGGAGGCCAGCATGGTCTCGCCGGGACGGTCGGGATTCTCCTCAAGGGCGGCGAGGGCGCAGAGCGCTATGTTCTTTACCCTTACGCCGGGCTGGTTGGGGATGTTGCCGTGGGTGTACTCGAAGTAGTTTACGCCGGAGGGCTCGGAAATGTCCAGGACGCCTTCGTTTACGGCGTAGCCGCCTTTGCCGACGACTATTGCCTGGTTGCGGATTTTGCCTGATTCGCTCATATCGCTATTTCTTGAGGGCCGCTGTCTTGTTGTCCCTGTCCCAAAGGAGGGTGAGGGCGGGATCTGCGGATGCCACTGTCATCTGCTCGTATCCGGAGTGCTCGTACCTGTAGGTGCCTGCACCTGCATCGAACATGATGGCCTCGGGGGCGATGCTGTAGGAGGTGCCGTACGAATACTTGCTGTCTGCCTCGAGCAGCAGGGAACCCTGGGAGAAGTCCATGTTCACGCCCTTGGCGAGGAAGAGGTCGCGGGTCTGGCTGAAGTCGCGCAGCCTGGTCTTCCATGTGCCCATGGTGATGGTGGCGGCTCCGGTGACGGTTGCGGGCTTGCCCCAGAATCCGGCCTCGGCCATGTCGTAACCGCCGGGATTGTTCACGTAGATGGAACCTTCGTTGACGATCTTGACGTTAAGCTTTTCGGCGGCCGGGCTCTGCATGTCCATGAGCATACCGAACACTGCGCGCTCGGGATCGGACGGGGCCGAATCGTCGAGGTTGACGCGGATGATGCCCTTGTTGATCATGGGCGGCATGCCGGTACGGGTGGGGGTGAGCGGGTCGTAGAGGGCGCACACGAGCTTGGTGGTGCCGGCGGTGGACGCCAGCTTGTCCTCGGGATAGCTTGTGGAAGTGACCTCTATGGTACCTGCGTTGGTGATCTTGGTGTCTCCGTAACGGGTGATGCAGAAGATGGTGCCTGCGAGGCGCATGCTGATGGTGCCGTCGTTGTACACCTCGGAAGCGGTGCCGCCGGTGGTGATGCCGCGGGAGTCGTCGGAAACCTTGACGTCTGCGGAAATGACGCCGTGGTTCTGGATGCTGATGTTGTTGGCGAACGTTGCAACGCCGCGCATGCGGGTGGCCATCGTGCCTTCACCGTGGAAGTTGATCTCTCCGTTGTTGACGATGTTGGAGCCGTCGCCCGCTACCATGCCGATCATGTAGATGGTGGCGGCGACCGCAGGGTCGTGGTCGAAATAGACGTTGATAACACCGTCGTTGATGAGAGTGCAGTTGTTGCCGGCGTACAGGCCGATGAAGCGCAGGTACTTGAACTTGCGGTCGGGATGGTCGGGATCCTGGATCTGGTCTTTGTATTTCTCAACCAGGTCCCTGGTATGTACGGTGATGGTTCCCTTGTTGATGAGGGTGACGTTGGTCACGGGGCGGTCGGGATCCTGCGCGCCGTCCTTGAGGGCGCAGGCTGCAAGGGCGCAGCTGTTGAGCGTGTGCTCCTCGTAACGGCCTTCCGGCGTGAGGATGGTGGAGAACATGTCGAACACGACATCCGTATCTACGGAGCCGAGGGCTATGGTTCCCGTGTTGACGAGGGTGCCGCCGGTCTGGTCTGTCATCATCGGGGCGTGGAGCGGAAGATCCGGCTCCACATGGTTACAGGCCGCAAATGCGAATGCGGCGGCAAAGAGTATTAAACCCCAGCGTTTCATTGTTAGATATCTTTATTTATCCCAGGGGAACTCGGTTTTGACGGGTGCGAAGACATCTATTGCCTCGGTCTCTCCGATTGCCACGAATCCGTGAGGTACGTCTGCGGGTACGAGGTAGGCGTCTCCCTGATGCAGCTCGAAGACCTCTTCTCCGATGGTCAGCTTGAAGCCGCCCTTGATTACGAGACCGAACTGCTCCTGGGGATGTGTGTGCATGCCCACCACGCTCTGGTCGGACATGTTCCAGTGCAGTACGTTCATGTTCTTGCCATTGGCAAAATCCTGGCGGATGACGCCTTTGCCCATGTCGATCTTTTCAATTTCCTTGTGGAAAAAAACCATCTTGCTCATAGTAGCCTGATATTTGAATATTAATAATATGTTTCACATTCAACGTGGAGGCGCAGGGGAGAGCCCTCCTGCTCCGTAATCCAAATCTTGTCTTCCCTTGCGAGCCAGCCGATGGCTACTGCGGTGTCGAATAAACTCAGATCTGCATTGGACATCAGTTCGTCCAGCGTAAGGCCTTGCCTTTCCTTGGATAGTGTGCGCCACACTATGCCTGCTTTGTTTCCTATATCCATGTATGTAAAGTATTTGTGTTTTGAGTGCAGGCAAAGCACAACCTTTGAGGCTATCACAGGGCGACTTTGCATCCACTACTAACCGTTATTTCAAGCCACGAATATAAGAAAACCGATTCGAAAATGCAACTATTTTTTTGTATGAAGAAGTATCAATTTACGCAGGAAATAGCTAACTTGCGGCACGGATATGAACACACTTTCAAAGCTTTTCCCGCTACTAATCATGGCTATGGCACTTTTCGGCACCGCGGCTGCCCAGACCGCACCCGCCGGCAGATTAATTTACTGCAGTTATTCGGAAACCGGCGTGGCCGGGCTCGGCAAGTCTTACTGCGAGCTCATAGCGGACCCCGGCTCCGGGCCCGAGGTCCACGTGGTGCTCGACCATGACTGTTTTTACGCAGAAGAACGCAGTTCCACCACAAAGGTCGGGACCGATGTGGTGGAAAAACTGCAGCAGGCCCTGGCGGATGCCCGGGTTTACGAGCTAAACGGCTATTATGTAGATGAGGATATGACCGGAGGCACGATCTACCGCATCTATATGGAATACGACTCGGGAGACAAGGTGAACGCCCGCTGGTACGGCCACGGCATCAAGCCGGAGGCCTGGGCGGCCTACCACTTGATTCTCAATTACTTCGAGCCCTGGCGCAGCAAGCTTGAGGCCGCCGGCGGCCCTCAGTGATCAATACTTGTTCTCCGTGCCCTCTATCTCGCCTCTGGTGATGCTCCTGCGGTCCATCGCCCGCCAGGCCAGCACTATGTAGGCCAGCACGAACGGGATGAGCAGGGATACCCACGACATGAGCTTGAGCGTAAAGTAGCTTGAAGAGCTGTTGCGTATGGTGAGGGAACTCTGGATGTCTGTGCAGGAAGGATAGTATGCGGTACCGTTGAATCCTGCCAGGAAGAACACCGCCATCACCACCAGCACGGTTCCCGGGAAGGCGAACCATATGCCCTTGCGCGACTGCGTGAAGGCGCCTTTGTAGATGCCCGTCAGCACCAGCGTCACGCCGGCGAGCAGCATCACCAGGACCGCCGGCATCTGGAGCAGGTTGTGGAGGTACTTGAAGCGTTCGAGCGAAACGGCGCCGTCGGCGGCCACGGCGTAACCGGGCCGGACCAGCAGGATGGCCGTCCACATCAGGAAGAATCCAAGGAACGGAACGGCGGCGATTTTCACTCCGCGGTGCGTCTGCGCAGAGACCACATCGTCATCAACATTGTTCATGAGGTACAGGGAGCCGAGTATGTTGGCGAGGAGCATGAGGGTGACGCCGAGCAGCACGGCATGGAACTGCCCGAGCGCCTCGAGCCCGTGCCAGGCGCTTCCCCAGGTGCTGATTACGGGAGCCGACGGATCTGCGATGGCGGTCTTGTCCACCACGAAGGGAGATCCGGTAAAGAAGGTGCCCACCGCCGTGCCCACCAGGAACGGGGCAAGCAGGCCGTTGAGCATCAGGGCGATGCGGAACCCCTTGGCGCCCAGCAGGTTGCCCTTCTTGGCGTAGAACTCGTAAGACACCGCCTGGAAGACGAAGGTGACGAGCAGCAGCACCCACACCCAGTACGCGCCGCCGAAGCTGGTGCTGTAGAACAGCGGGAACGATGCGAAGAACGCGCCGCCGAATGTGACGAGGGTGGTGAAGGTAAGCTCCCATTTGCGCCCGGTGGAATTGAGTATCATGCGCTTGCGCAGGTCATCGAGGGAACGGTTGCCCAGCTGGGCGTTTGCGCCCTGGACGAACATCAGCGCCACGAGCAGGCCGCCCAGCAGCGCTATCAGGCACCACCAATAGTTTTGTAGGAATTCGTACGACATGGCTTATGAGTTTTCGGGTTCGACTTCGGGTCCTTTGCGTATGGCCTGCAGCATGATGCGTATCTCTATCAGCAGGAACAGGGCGAACACCGCCAGGAAGACGAAGAAGGTCGTCCTCACGGCGCCGGCGCTGAGGCTCGATATGGCCACGTTCACCGGCAGCAGCCCCTGTATGGTCCAGGGCTGGCGTCCGACCTCGGCGACTATCCAGCCGCACTGCCCGCAGACGTAGGCCAGCGGGATGCAGATGACGGCCAGCCAGAGCAGCCAGCGTACGCCGCCCAGCCTGTCCTTCCAGGCCAGCCAGACGTTCAGCAGCAGCATCAGGGCAATCAGCATGCCAAGGCCTATCATGAAGCGGAAGGCCCAGAACACCACCCACACCGGCGGTACTATGTCCTCCGGCGACGTCAGGTGCCCGTAGCCCATGTACTGCACGTCGGCCTCCATGGCGTCGCGTGCGATGGCGGCGGCCACAGGGTCGGTGTCGCGCAGCTGCCTGTATTCGGCAAGGGCGTCGAGTGCGGCGCGCCCCCTCCTCATCTTTTCCGCCACCGAGGGCACTTCGCCGCCGTATTCATCAACGTAACCGTTGAGGATGTCGTTGATGCCGGGCACGAAGCCGTCGAGCCTGTGGGTGGCGAGCAGGGACAGCATCTTGGGTATTTTGATGCCCGGGACCACGGTGAATGCGGCGCCGCGCCCTCCGTCACGCAGGCCTTCCGCGGCCGCGAGCTTCATTGGCTGGTATTCGGCGGCATGCACGCCCGAGGAGTCTCCGGACAGCATCACCGCGGCGCTTCCCACGAGTCCTACGAGGCCGCCTACGATGAGGCTGCGTTTGGCGAACAGCTTCTGGCGGCCCTTGAGGAGGTACCAGGCGCTCACGCCCACAACGAAGACGCCTCCGGTCACCCATCCGCTCATCACGGAATGGCAGAACTTGCTCACTGCCACCGGGTTGGAGACTACCTCCCAGAACGCTGCGGCGGAAGCCATCTCGCTGCGTACGGTGTCGGGGTTGAAGGTTGTTCCCACGGGGTTCTGCATCCAGCCGTTGGCTACCAGTATCCAGTAGGCCGATATGGTTGCGCCTATGCCGGTGAGCCAGGTGGAGGCGAGGTGGAACCTGGGCGAGACCTTGTCCCAGCCGAAGAACATGACTGCAAAGAAGGTGGCTTCCATGAAGAAGGCGAGGATGCCCTCAATGGCGAGGGGCGCGCCGAACATGTCTCCCACCATCCAGGAATAGTTGCTCCAGTTCGTGCCGAACTCGAACTCGAGAATGAGGCCCGTGGCGATGCCCACGGCAAAATTGACGGCGAAGAGCTTCATCCAGAAGCGGGCCGTCTTCTTCCAGAAATCGTCCTTCTTTACCAGGTACAGGGTCTCCATCACCGCCATCACCAGGGCGAGGCCGAGGGTCAGCGGAACGAACAGCCAGTGGTAGGCTGCAGTCATGGCGAACTGGATTCGGGACCAAATTACTACATCCATTGTATCAATCGGTTATAAGGTTCAGTGTGTCTGCCGGGGCGGCGGTGAGGCGGTCTCCCACCTGCTCGCTCTTCTGCTCGTCCGTCATTCCGGCCATGGCGGGCCGGAAGAAGAATACGCGCAGCACGGCGAAGATTATTACGAGCTTGATGAGGATAAGCCAAACCAAAGGCCGGCCCCAGGTCATGTTCCTGAAGCCGTCCCTGTAGAATGTCCAGATTGAAGAGACTATGCCGGAGGCTTTCCCCATATTATGCGGTCTTGCACAAACATACGGATTTTATGCGAAATGTGCAAGACCGCAGGGGAGATGCGGCACTAAGGAGTCGCCGGTGCGGCGGGGATGGTGACGGAGAGGAGCTGGTTCTCGCTGGTGCACTCGGGAGATCCGGCCACAAAGCCGATACCGATAGTGCTTCCCGGGGTAATGCCCAGGGATGCAAGGGTGGTCCCCCATTCTATCATGATGTTGTCTGAACTGTCCATAGCTGCCCCCCAGACGACGGAAGATGCATCAAAGGACGATGAAGCCCATGCGGAAGAGGTTGAATTATACTCTTGTGCTTCCACGTATCCGAAAGTGCTCCTGGGCATCCTCGCATTTGCCGTATAAAAGTCATAGCTTATGGAATACTCGCATCCTTTGCCCCACCATGAGCCGGTATCGCCTGTAGTAATTTTGTTATCAAGGTCAAAACTGAGGTTGCTGATGCGCCCGTTTGAGGTAAGAGTGAACTTGTTCCCATAAAGCTTGTGGTAGAACCAGATGTTCTCGCCGTCGGAAACGACTTTCAAATCAAACGGCTGACTGCCGGTATTGTAATTCTTTGAAACCACGCCTTCGGCAGAAGCCCAATCTCCAAAGAAACCATCGGCCTTGATAAGGGCGGAAGAAGCAGAGACATTGGGCAGTGTGAGCGTATTGAGACGGGTGATTTTACTGCGCTGGACATTGATATTTCCCGCACCGGACCCAAGAGTTTTTTGATAGAGAATAGCACCGCTGGTTGCATCAGAGACCGTAATGCAATAGTCCGGCCATATGTCAAACACGGGTAAAGGCATGTAAGCTACCGCATTATGGCTGGCATCGACATCGGCAAAGACGTGAGTAAACTTGGATCCGCCGGACCTTAAATTGTCATGTGAAATGGACGGAGTTTCGGTGGCAGGGTCCGTGACGTTGAAAACTCCGGACACAAAACGGGTATCTGTGCCCCACAAGGAACTCAGAGAGATCTTTAAGCGGGATACGTCACTCCTGATATTGTTGACCGTAAACTTGATTGCTCCGCCCAACTGATGGAAATGATATGTGGAGGAAGAAGATGTGGCAACGTTGGCGATCATGGGAATCTTGGGGGTGTTGCCGTCCTGGCCGGCCTCGAGGGAGAAGCCGAGAGTGGTCTCGTTTGTATAGACGTGGTTGGCGCTGGCGGGGTACATGGCCCACTTGGAGCCGCCTTCGCCTGCCGCACCTTCCGTAAGGTCTGCATCGACCATTGCGGTGAAGGCTGAAGAAGTACCCGAAGACTGGGCCTCGAAGGTCACCCACAGGTTCTCGTCGGAACTGTTGTGGAACAGCACGGAAATCTTGTCTCCGGCCTCCCAGCCAAAGGTCTTGTCGTTGGCGTAAGTCGTTTTGGATTCTATGCTGCCGCTGTCGGCGTAGATGGTAACGAGCCTGCGGCCGTCAACCGGTTCTGCGGGAGTCTCTGCGGGGACTTTATTGCATCCGGCAAGCACTGTTGCCAGGAAAGACATGGCGATGATAAGTTTCTTCATAACGCTTCTGTTTTACCAGGTTATCGTTGCATCGCCGGGGTCCAGCAGATTGTCTGCGGAGGGAGCGGGAGTTCCCGTAATGGTGTAGGAATTGTCGAGGAGAACGTTTTTTGCCATGGTTATGACAAAAACCCTCGTACTGGGGGATTCATAAATTGCCTTCATCTTGGATACTACTATTTTTGAAGCCGCAAAGATAGCATTTCCCCCGCAAATATACAATATGTCATTCTGAGCGGAGCCTTTCGTTCTGTCATTCTGAGCGGAGCCTTTCGTTCTGTCATTCTGAGCGGAGCCTTTTTCTTCTGTCATTCTGAGCGGAGCCCGCAGGGCGGAGTCGAAGAATCTCTTTTTTCAAAAAAAGTAATCAAGTGTCAAAACCTGACACTTTCCACCGTTACCTTTGCAACGTAATTCAAAAAGTAACAGCTATGATGGATTCATTTATCTCTGCAAATTTCAGCAACACCGACGAAGTCCGTGCCCTCATCGACGATCTTGGTCTGACCTTCATCGGGGACAACGAATAACTATTTCTTGCTGATTCAAGAAAAAGCATTACCTTTGCAATTGGAATCGTCACGGGGATTTCGCTGAAGGGTTGACAACCCTTTTGAGCCAAACGCTTGATTCGAGCCCCATTCAAAAGTCGCAGCCTAGGCGGCTTTTATTTTTTATCTTCTCCTGTCGGCTTAGCGGAAATAGAGTACTGGACATACTCTCCTTTCGTTTTCTGGTATCCCACAACAAGTCTGATATGCTTGTATCGCATAACTACAACGCGCGAAAACGATTTTTGATTCTTGTCATCCTGTTTTTTGGGACCAGAGGACTCTTTAACAGCTTTTGATAGAATATCTGAGAGTTGAAACACCGCCAATGTTGATTCATATGATCGCGCAGCGTGTTCTATCGTTTCGTTGTACGATATCCCTTTAACCTTAATCTCTGCTTTCAAGGATTTATTCCACACCGATTTGGATGGATTCTCAGAAATCCATTTGGCGTAGAAATCTTTGATTATTTGCTCTCGCGCCTTAATCTCCGGACGCGTCTTTCCCTTCGGAATATCCATGACAGTAGTAGTATTATGATTGTTGCCGATAACATGGAGTCAATACATGCTATCATATTTAGTATTAATCTATTGTGAAGGGAGCCGCTCCCCAGACTGGGAAGTCTTACCGCTCCTGGTTTCATTACCGGCCGATTCGGACGACCGGGCATCTTGCTATCTATGCAAAGATAGGAAAAAGCAGGAATAAACTCAAAAATGATTATCTTTGTAAGAATCCCTTTTGTTAAGACAGATATCGAAGAATGCGGTATGATATCCGGTAGAGGAATCTAAAGGCAAAAAAATGAATAATGAGCTTTAAGGGGAATGATTGTCTACAACGCAAATAAAGGACAGTTTGTTCAGGATGTAAAAACGAATGTAATTGCGACGAAGATTCTCAATCTCATCCGGGAGAGAGGGTTGAATGCCGGGCAAGACAGGGAATTTGCTGCATGGCAGAATTCTATGCAGTTTATGAGGAATATCGTTGATAATCAAGAAATTGACGATGATGTCCAGATTGCCGTTGAATATAACATCCCCCAGACATCCAAGCGAGTAGACTTCATAATAATTGGCTCTGATGAAGCGGGCAAGGATAACATCGTCATAGTTGAACTTAAACAATGGACGAAGGCGGAGGTGGTGGATGACGATATGCACTTCAGCGTACGTACATACGTGGCAAATGACAACCGAATCGTCTGCCATCCGTCTTATCAGGCTTACTCCTATTCCCGTTTCATCAGCAACTACTCTCAGGTCGTTCATAATAACAATATCAGCCTGGTCCCCTGTGCATACCTGCACAATTATCTTTCGAAGTATAAACCTGCCCTGGCAGCTGACATATATAAAGACTGGTACACTTCGGCGCCTTTCTTTGTCATGGACGAAGTGCAGCCTTTCACTGATTTTGTCAAGAAATACGTCACGAAGAAGTCATCTAACGGAGATCTTCTGTATCTCATCGACCATGGTCGCATAAGGCCCAGCAAATCGTTACAGGATGCCATGTCCACTATGGTCAGGAATGAGCCGTTGTTTGACCTTCTGGATGAGCAGGCCGTCTGTTTCGATATGTGCGTACGCACCATGCTGCAGTGTCTGAAGGATCATAAAAAGCGTACGATCATTATTCAGGGCGGCCCGGGAACGGGGAAATCCGTGCTTGCCGTCAATCTTCTGTTGCATTATCTTCTCTGTAATTGCAATGCTGCATACGTAACAAAGAACAGTGCACCCCGCCAGGCATTCCTGTCGATCCTCTCTCATAACAAGGCGGAGGGCATCGCCGATATTTGCCAGCTATTCCGTTCTCCGTTCGGCCTTTCAAGGGTTCCCGCCAACGCATACGATTGTCTTATCGTAGATGAGGCGCATCGGCTGGTGAAGAAAATGTACGGAGACTGGACCGCTGAGAGTCAGGTGAAGGAGTGCATCAATGCATCTCTTTTGACCGTATTCATGTTAGACGAAGATCAGGCCGTCACCACGAAAGATATCGGTAGTATTCAGGAGATTGCCAAATGGTGCAATGAACTGGGCTCCACCATCATTATGCGGGAAGAAACCAAGCTTGTTTCCCAGTTCCGCTGCAACGGAAGCAATGCATATATCCAATTTATCGATAACCTGCTTCAGCGAAGAGAGGAAACGATTAATGTGCCCCTGACGGAACTAAACTATGATTTCCGAGTCTTTGACGATGCCTGTCAGATGCGGGAAGCCCTGCGTGAAAAGAATGCCGGCAACAAGGCCCGTATGGTTGCAGGATACTGCTACGACTGGAATGTTAAGCATAATCGCGGCGATGTGGACATCGCTCTTCCGGGAGGGTTCCGGGCAAAGTGGAATCTGGAAAGCGATAAGATTTGGGCCATCAACCCCAAGTCTTTTGAGGAGGTTGGCTGTATCCATACCGCCCAGGGCCTGGAATTCGATTATGTAGGCGTGTTGATTGGAAAGGATTTGAAGTACGTGGACGGCCGGGTGGTGACCGATAAGCTGGCGATTTCTCCCGACGACAAGTCCTCCGGTATTCGTGGCGCGAGGGATGATGTGGCACGCCGGCTTATCCTGAACACTTATAAGACCCTCCTTACACGTGGGCAGAAAGGCTGTTTTGTCTATTGCGAGGATGAGGCGTTGAGGGATTATTTGAAGAAGCATATACAAAGAACTTAGTAGTGAAGCGTTGTTTTTACGATGCACCCATAAAAGATTTCCTTGACCAAAGTGTTGAGGAAATCCTGGGCGTGCTCTCTAAAGACCGCTGGCAGAACATCAATCAGGAGGAAGGCCGCGCCTATCAACTCAATGCCTATCGTGCCCTTCTCACCCGCGCCCGACAGGGCATGGTGATTTGCGTCCCCGAAGGCAACCCGGCCGATGATACCCGCAAGCCGGAGTTCTATGATGGGACGTATAAGTATTTAAAATCATTGGGAATCAAGCTTTTGGAATAATAATATGGTTGACGCTGCATCATGAACTCAGACACAATCCCCCGCCTCCATCAAATGGAAGAAACCTACGAGCGCGTCCGTAAGGACCTCGCAACTCTCAAGGAGTACGAGGAGAGCGGCCTTTGGCTGCAGGACTATGAGGCCGACGAGAGGGGAGAGCTGCCGCGGGACCTCAAGCGCGGCGTGCTGTCGCAGGACGGCCTGGACGAGGTGTTCGAAGAGGCCGGGGCCGTCAACATCCCCTCCCGCAGATACCCCGTCATAACCCTCTGCGGAAGCACTCGCTTCAAGGAACAGTTCCTGGAGGCGCAGAAGCGCCTGACGCTTGCGGGTTACATCGTCATCAGCGTGGGCCTCTTCGGGCACAGCGGCGACGAGGAAGTCTGGACCGAGGGCACCAAGGAGATGCTGGACGACATGCATAAGCGCAAGATCGACATGGCCGACGGCATCTTCGTCATCAACGTGGGCGGCTATATCGGCGCCAGCACGCGCAGCGAAATCGACTACGCCCTTGCGCACGGTAAGACGGTGGAATACTACGAACAGCCAGAAGGAGACGACGGATAAGCTATGGCCCGCCAACATTTTTTGCGTTGTGTCAGAACCTGTCACTTTCGCACAGTACCTTGCGGCAAAATTCATAGCTATGGCAACGACGATTCCTGGCTTGATAATTTCGATCCCACCAAGGATTTTTATGGCAAGCACGGAGAATTCGACCGCAACGACGAGAAGCGCAAGGAATGTGAAAACATACAGGATTTCCACATCAATCATCCGGACGTGGAACTCACCGACCACTTTGACTGGAGCGATGTCCTTGAGGCGGAAACCGATGGGTATCTGGATGATTGATTAGATTCAGTAATAGTCCATACAGATTCGCCAAAGATCGTCTAATGGTCTTGCGGGAATTATTATTAATTTCTATCTTCGCAGAACAAGTCTGAGTACCGTGGCGCCCCGAGCCCACAACGCGATATAGGAGATCGTTCCTGTATCGCTTTTTTGTTTTAAAAAGAAAAAACCCGGATTCATCACCAGCACATATGTCTGGGAGAGGAACTACCGGGACTGCACGACAAATGTATGAAAAAAAACTCAGTTTTGCTACACTTGGGGCCTTGAACGTAGCATTTTGCCGCTGAAAACTCAGTTTTGCTACGTTTGGGGCGGGAAACGTAGCAATCCGGGCGGGCTGCCGCTGCCGGGGGCTCACTGGAAAGGCCCTTTTCCCGTCACTCCGCGGCGAGCTCGCGGAGGTACCGGAGGACGGCTTTGGCGGCATCCACGCTGCTGTCCTTGCGGGGCTCGCGCGCGGGCTGGCCGGGGCGGGGAGGGCGGTTGTCGAATTCGCCATAGTATGACCGCAAAAAGCGTCCGGCGCTGCTCCAGATGGTGTGTACATAGCCCTGCAGGTGGTCTGCGGTTGCATCGGCGGCCTGGGACCGGAACTGGATCATATCCTTGACCTGCCGCACCGATATCTCCGGATCCCTGTACCCGCAGGATACCACGGGAAGGCCCTTCATGGCGAAGTACACCGCGCTGAGGTCGGCCCTTTCGTAGTGCCAGTCGCAGATCAGGACATCTTTGGCAATCATGTCAATTGCGCGCCAGGTGTCGTTGTAACTGGCCTCCCATTCGCCAAGACCGGTGGTGCGGCCGTCCAGGAGCCGGTCGCCCCAGATCATCAGCTGACGGCCTTTGGCTGCAAGATGATCGTGGATGGTATTGACCTCTCCGGCAAAGAGCTCGGACTTGTCTTTCCCGGCGCAGCGGGGGCATTCATCCTCGCCGATGTAGAAGACCTCGTCCATGCCGGCGTGGAAAGCATCGGCCTGGAAAGCGTCGCAGATCTCGTCAACCACGTCAAAGACAACCTTGTGCACGTCCGGGTGCAGGGGACAGTAGCTCTTGCAGTAGAGGCCGTATTCGTTAGGCCATTTGGTATAATACTCGGTTTTGACGGAAGGATTCTCATCGAACTGGGGGTACTCGCGCAGCAGGGCGTACGTCTCTTTGGCCCAGGACTGGTGCCCAAGCAGGTTGATCTGCGGAACCAGGCGGATTCCGTGCTTCCGGCATGCGGAGACCAGCCTGTCCACGTCTGCCCTGGTGAGCGGGTCCCTGTCCCTGAGTTCCGGGTGGGACATATATTCGAAGTTCCAGTCGACGCGGAGGATAAGGAGGTTGATTCTGGCCGGAGCCAGATCTTCCTCGATGAAACGGACGAACTGATCAACCCCTCTTTTGGAGGGCGCTTCAATGGCAAACCCGCGAATGGGGAGCTTCTGGTCCAAAGTCTGGGCAAGCGCGCCGTCGAACATGGCCGCCAGCGCCAGGAAGAGAATGATTATCTTTTTCATACAATTGACTCGGATGTACAAATATAGGCATTTTTCGATTTGAGTTTGTGTTCAGTTTGTTCGATGAAAATTCTTAACTTTACGGCAGAAACACCTTCACCGAATAACTGAACAGACGATGAACATCACCCAAGAATACTTCAGCGACGTCCTTGCAGCCGTAGATAAGCTGCGGGACTTCACCAATGGCCTTGCCAGGGACCCCGGGTTCTGCAAGGTCTTCGACGATCTGATCAAAGGGAGCGTCGTTAACGGAGACGTCAGGCTCGTGAGGGCGGAGGAAAAGATCCCGTTCATTGCGCTGGCGGACATCGTGAGGGTGTGCGGCTGGCTGAGGATTTCGGAACAGATCGACCGTCCGGAGGGCCTCGGCCTGGTGCTGTTCAGCACAAAGCTGTACGGCTACGAAGAGAACTGCACCTACGAGAAGATCTCCAGATATTCCGATATAATAGTCCCGAGCATCCAGGAGCTTGTGGCGGCGATTACGGATTCGAACAGGATAGGGGAAGACCTCCTTGCCTTCGAGTATTGCCTCCGCGCATACAGCCAGCCGCTGAGAGACCAGTACGTGGTGCTGATGTACCGATTCGCCTCGCTTGTGGCGAAGGCCGACGGCACCGTCTCTCCGTTTGAGACTAAGCAGCTCAACCGCATCATCAAACTCATCTCTTCAGAAAACCCCGAATCCGGGTCTGCCGGCTCGAAAGAATCCTCCGCGAGGGTGTCCATGGCCGATATCACGCCCGTGTCGGAGGCGGCGGATGAGCTCAACAAGCTTATCGGCCTGGCCAGCGTGAAGGAGGAGATCACTACGCTGATGAACTTTATCCGCATCCAGAAGCTGCGTGAAGAGAAGGGGCTGAAGATCCCGCCGATATCGTACCATTGCGTCTTCACCGGCAACCCCGGCACCGGCAAGACTACCGTCGCCCGCATCGTCGCGCAGATATACAAAGAGATCGGCGTCCTGAAGAAAGGGCACCTGGTGGAGACCGACCGCTCCGGGCTTTGCGCCGAATACGTCGGCCAGACCGCGCCCAAGACAAACGAGAAAATCGACTCCGCACTCGACGGCGTCCTGTTCATAGACGAGGCTTATTCTCTGGTCAGCGAGAGCGGCAACGACTATGGCAAAGAAGCCGTAGCGACGCTCCTCAAGCGTATGGAGGACGACCGGGACAGGCTTGTTGTCATCCTCGCGGGGTACACCGACGAGATGCGCAGGTTCATCGACTCGAATCCGGGCCTGCAGTCCCGTTTCAACAGGTACATCGAGTTCCCGGACTATTCGGCCGCCGAGCTGTACCGGATCTTCCTCTTCAACGCCGGGAAGTACGAATACAAACTGAGCGAAGAGGCCGACAGGGTCCTGCGGGAGGCTATGGAGACCGCAGTGGCGCACAAAGACAAGAACTTTGGCAACGGCCGCTTCGTGCGAAATGTCTTCGAGAAGGTCATCGAACGTCAGGCCAACCGGCTCGCATCCGTAGGCGGCGTGAACGGAGAGTTGCTCTCCGTCATCGAGGCGGAGGATATCACCGCCGCCATGGGTCAGCTCAATTCCATCGGCTTCTGACATGGATCTAGGCAGCCTCAACGACGCCCAACGCCGGGCTGCGACCTACGACGGCAGGCACCTTCTTGTGCTCGCCGGCGCGGGAACCGGCAAGACTCGGGTCATAATCGCCCGGGCGCTATGGCTGCTTGAGCAGGGCTGTCCGCCGGAATCGATCCGCATCCTTTCCTTTACCAAGAAATCCGCCGGGGAGATAGTTGACCGCATCAGGATCGAGGCTAAGCATCTTCCCGCGGCAAAGGAGCTGCACGGCTCCACCTTCCATTCCTGGTGCATGGAGCTGATAGGCAAGTATGCCGGGGAACTGGGGCTGGAGAACTATGTGGGCATCAACGCATTCGACCGTTTCGAGGCAATCGGCCTGATAATGAAATCAGTTAACACCAATCTGCCGGCCGACGTCATGGACAGCATCCTTTCCTTCAAGACGAACACCCTGAGCTCCATGGAAGAGGCTATCCGTACGAAAAGGACGAAAGGCGAGCTCAGGGGGTATCGCGCCGAGGACATCAGGAACGCCCTGGAGGAATGTACGGAAGTGGAGCGGAAGTATCGGGAGTTCAAGCAGAATCACCGTTACATCGACTACGACGACATGCTGAAGCTCATGGCGGACGCGCTTGCGGAGAAGCCTGAATTCCGCGCCCGCGTGGCATCTGAATACACCAACATCCTCGTCGACGAGATGCAGGACACCAACCCCCTGCAGTGGCGGCTGCTTGAGTCTTTCTTCCCGACCTGCCGCTTTTTCTGCGTCGGGGATGACGCCCAGAGCATATATGCCTTCCGCGGGGCCGATTTCAAGAGCATACACAGTTTTTCGGAGCGGGTGCCCGGCGGCGAAGTGTACAAGCTCACAGACAACTATCGCTCCACCCAGGAGATTCTCGACGTCTCCAACTGGCTGCTGCGCCAGTCTCCGCTGGCGTACGAAAAGGACCTTCACGCCGTTCGCGGCAAGGGCGACATCCCGCAGTTCCATTTCAGCCGGGAGCGCCGGGAGGAGGCCGCAATGCTGCTTTCAATCATCCGGGACGGCCTTGACGCCGGCAAGCAGTATTCCGACTTCATGATCCTTTCCCGCACTTCCAGGCGGGTGGAGGAGATCAAAAAGGCCCTGGACGGGGCCGGGATTCCGGTGCTGTCGCTGGGCGGCAGGCAATCCCTGGTAGAGAAGACGTACGTGCAGGATGTCATGTCTGCGCTCAAGATAATCATCAACTATCGCGACGAGCTGTCATGGCATGTTTTCCTGCGCCTGTGGGCCTTTGACGGATGGTTTGACGCGCCGGCGTTCATAGAGAATGCAATGGCCTGCGGTTCCCTGGACGAGGCTCTCGCCAGCCTCCCGAAGGAAGATGCGCTGTCGGCAAAAATCACCAACACCCTCACCGCCGCCCGGAATTGCTGGGACCAGCCGGTAGCGGCCTTCAGCCTCATCGTATCGAACATGACGCCCATACTCAAACGTCACAACAGGAACTGGGAGGCATGCAAGTACGATTACCGCACGCTCCAGCTGCTCGCCGGCACGTGTAAGGATGTGCCCGCTTTCGTAGGCGAATACGTTGCGGATCCCGATGCGGCGCTGATACGCCATAGCCTTCTGGACGACCGCCCCAACTGTGTCACCATCTCCACGGCGCACTCCGCCAAGGGGCTCGAATGCGACACCGTAATAGTCCTCACCCGGGAGTTTCCGTCTTTTTGGGCGCACAGAAAAGAAGACTTCGAAGAGGAACGCCGCTGCCTGTACGTTGCGCTCACCCGGGCAAAGAACAGTCTCATCCTCACAGACTGCGCCCCCGACAAGCCCGATGCCCGGGCCCTGCTCGACTCGACGCCATTCTTCCGCGGCATCCCCGACGAACTCATCTCCACCTTCCCCAGGGATGGCATAATAAAACCCTTCTATACGAATCTCTCTTTGCCCAAGGTGGACCTTTCACTGCCCTAGGCGCGGGTGATTGCTACGTTTGGGGCCTTGAACGTAGCAATTTACCGCAGAAATCTCCTTTTTGCTACGCTTGGGGCCTAAAACGTAGCAGGTTTTTATTATTTTTGTGCAAAACACCATGCTATGTACCAATTCACAGAAGTAGCTCCCTTCAAATACGTCCTCAGCCTGGACAACCACGTGGAAATCGTGGAGGCCCTGAAGGTATTCTGCAAGGAGAACGAGATTTATGCCGGCAGCATCAGCGGCCTGGGCGCCGTGAGCGAGGCCACGTTCCGTTTTCTCGACCCTGCCACCAAGAAATATGTGGACAAAGCCTTCAACGAGCAGATGGAGATCACCAACCTTACCGGCAACATCTCGGTGAAGGACGGCGAACCTTATCTGCATATTCACGTCACTGCGGGGCGCAGGGACTACACCTGCATCGGCGGACACCTGCTCAGCGCCCGCGTGAACGGGGCCTGCGAGCTTATCGTGGAAGACTTCTTCGACGCAACCCTCGGCCGCCGCTTTGACGAAGAAACCGGATTGAACCTGTACGATTTCCAGATATGACTTTTGCAATGATCATCGAGCTGCTGATAGTGCTGGCGGCTCTTTATGTGGGCTCGCGCTACGGCAGCCTCGCCCTCGGCGCCATCTCCGGCATCGGCCTCGCCATCCTGGTATTCGGCTTCGGCCTTAAGCCCGGCACGCCCCCCACGGACGTCATTTACATCATCATCGCAGCCGTAACCTGCGCCGGAACGCTCCAGGCGTCGGGAGGTATGGACTGGATGATACAGGTAGCGGAGAAGGTACTGCGCAAGCATCCCGAGCACATCACCTTCCTGGGGCCCCTGGTGACATTCTTCCTCACCGTTCTCGTGGGTACGGGGCACGTCGTCTATACCATCATGCCCATCATCTGCGACATCGCCCTCAAGAAGAATATCCGTCCCGAGCGCCCCTGCGGCGTGGCTTCCATAGCCTCGCAGGTGGGCATCACCTGTTCGCCCATTGCGGCCGCGGTGGTCGCGTTCGTCACCATTTCCAACGCCAACGGCTACATGGTGTCGATCCCCCAGGTGCTCATGGTCACGATTCCCGCGTGCGTACTGGGCCTGATGTGCGCCGCCCTCGCCTCTTACAAGAGGGGCAAGGACCTGGACAAGGACCCCGAATTCCTCAAGCGCAAGGCCGATCCCGAGCAGTACGCCTACATGTATGGCAACACCGCCACCACCCTGGACAAGGTCATCAGCCCTTCGGCAAAGGCCTCGGTTTTCATTTTCCTCGGTTCGCTGGTGGTAATCGTGGCGTTCGCATTCCTGCAGATGGTCCACACCGCCGGCGGAGAGACGGTGGCCAAGGCCATCAACCTTCCCAAGATGAACATTTGCATCCAGGTCATCATGCTCATGGCCGCCGCATGCAACATCATGTTCTGCAAGGCGTCGCCCAAGAAGGCAGTGGCAGGAGCGGTGTGGCAGTCGGGCATGGTGGCAGTCGTCGCCATCTACGGAATCGCCTGGCTTGCAGATACTTACTTCGGAAATTACATGGAGGAGATGAAGTCCATGCTTACCGGTCTCGTAACCAGTTACCCCTGGAGCATAGCGTTCGTTTTCTTCCTGGTGAGCGTACTCATCAACTCACAGGGCGCCGTGGTGGTGGCCATGCTGCCGCTTGCCTATGAGCTTGGTATCGCCGGCCCCGTCCTGCTTGGCGTCCTCCCCAGCGTGTACGGCTACTTCTTCATCCCCAATTACCCCTCCGACATCGCCACGGTCAACTTCGACCGCTCCGGAACTACGGTAATCGGCAAGTATCTGCTGAACCACAGTTTCATGATGCCCGGGTTGATTTCGGTGGCCGTATCAACAGTGGTTGGCTACCTGGTGACCAACGTGTTATTCCCCGGCTACTTCGCCAGCTTCATTCAATAGGCCTTGAGCGCCCGCATGGCGTTCAGCACCGCCAGCACCGTTACTCCCACGTCTGCGAATACCGCCATCCACATGGTGGCGAGGCCGAATGCGGCAAGCGCAAGCACCAGAAGCTTGACGCCGATGGCGAAAACCGTGTTCTGGCGGGCGATTCCAACCGTGCGGCGGGCTATCCGCATTGCGGTGGCGATTTTGCCGGGATCGTCGTCCATCAGCACCACGTCTGCGGCCTCTATTGCGGCGTCCGACCCCATCGCCCCCATGGCGATACCTACGTCGGCGCGGGCCAGCACCGGGGCGTCGTTGATGCCGTCTCCTACGAACGCAAGCAATTGTCCGTCAGTGCGTAAGGCCAGCAGCTCCTCAAGTTTTTCCACCTTGCCTCCGGGCAGCAGGCCGGCGTGCCAGGCGTCGAGTCCCAGCTCCCGTGCGACATGAGAGGCGACGGCTTCGGCGTCACCGGAAAGCATGACGGTGCGCTCCACTCCGGCGCGCCTGAGATCGGCAATCGCCCCTGCTGACTCCGGCTTGATGACGTCGGAAACTACTATGTGTCCCGCGTAGATGCCGTCTATGCTTACATGTACGATGGTCCCGCTGTGATGGCAGGGGCGCCAGGCAGCCCCCTCGGCCTCCATCATCCCGCTGTTGCCCACGCAGACGCGCCTGCCGTTGACCATCGCCGTCACCCCATTGCCGGCGGTTTCCCGGATATCGGTCACGCTGCAGTCGTCATCCTCTCCCGGATACGCAGCCTTGAGCGATGCGGCGATGGGGTGGGTGGAGTAGCGCTCTACGTGTGCTGCAAGATGCAGAAGTTCTTCTGCCTCAATGAGTTCCGGATGTACTGCCGTTACCTCGAATACGCCTTTGGTGAGGGTTCCGGTCTTGTCGAAGACCACCGTCTTCACCCTCGTCATGGCCTCCAGATAGTTGGACCCCTTGAAGAGTATGCCTCTGCGGGAGGCGCCTCCGATGCCGCCGAAAAACGACAGCGGCACGGATATGACGAGCGCGCAGGGGCATGACACCACCAGGAACAGCAGCGCGCGGTAGAGCCAGACGGAGAAAGTGCCGCCGAAGAGGGTGGGGACGACGGTCAGCAGCACCGCGGCGCCAACGACAATCGGCGTATAAACCTTGGCGAAGCGGGTGATGAAGTTCTCGCTGCGGGATTTGCTGCCGGAGGCGTTCTCCACAAGCTCCAGTATCTTGCTTGCGGTGGACTCGCCGAAGGGCTTCGTGACACGGATTTCCAGCACGCCGGACAGGTTGACGCAGCCGGAGAAAACCTCATCGCCGCAGGCTGCGTTACGGGGAAGACTCTCGCCCGTAAGTGCTTTTGTATCAAGGGTTGACGAGCCTTCTATGATGGTTCCGTCCAGGGGGATCTTTTCACCCGGTTTTACGACTATGACGTCTCCGACCTTCACGTCGGACGGGTTGACGGTGATGACGTCGCCGTCTCTACGGAGGTTCGCGGTGTCCGGCCTGAGGTCTATGAGGTGGGCGATGCTTTTGCGGCTGCGTCCTTCCGCTATTCCCTCGAACAGCTCTCCCACCTGGAAGAACAGCATGACGAAAACCGCCTCGGCGAACTGGGGTTCGGCTCCGGGAAGGAATCCGATGCCGAGTGCGCCTGCGGTAGCAACTGTCATGAGGAAGTTCTCGTCCAGGGCATCGCCGTGCGCAAGGCCTTCCGCCGCCTCCTTCAGGGTGTCCCAGCCTGCGGCGAGATAAGGGACGAGGAATACCAGAAGCTGCTGCCAGAGGGGCAGGCTGATGTTCTTGGTGACTATTATAGCTGCAACAAGAAGGATGGTACTGGCCGCAATGCGGATTACGCCCTCGCGGACGCCGTCTTCGTGGTGATGATGCTCGTGATTATGTTCGTGTGCCATAGCTTTGCTCTTTTTCTGCTGCAAAGATACGGCACCGGAAGTGCAACCGGGTTGCAATTATCTGCAGTCGGGGCAGATGCCTTTAATAAGGTAGTTTGCCGTATGTGGCTCCCAGCCCTGGGGAAGGGTGACGGGCGGTACCGGTATGTCGTTGAGACAGAAGGTCTTGCCGCAGCGCTCGCAGTAAAAATGGACGTGAACGTCGCTGTCGTGATGTTCGTGCTCGCTGAGGCAAAGCTCGTAGCGGACACTGTCGGAACCGTCCTCGATCACGTGTACCATGTGGGCGGCCTTGAATGCCGCCAGGGCCCGTGAGATATTGGATTTGTCTATGGTGTCCAGCTCCGTTTCGAGCTCGCCCATAGACACAGGCCTCCCTGCGCGTGCCAGCGCGCCGGCAATCACAATACGGTTGGCCGTCGGCCTTACGCCGTGCCTTCCAAGCAAGTCCAGAAGTTCATCGTGTTCCACGTTACAAAGATACGAAGAATCGGGAAACTGCTACGTTTTAGGCCCCAAGCGTAGCAAAAAGGAGATTTCTGCGGTAAATTGCTACGTTGGAGGCCCCAAACGTAGCAAAATGGCAGGGCTAGGCGGCGCCGGGAAACAACTTGTCTAGAAGATTCAGGTCCAGTCCAATCATTCTGCACAGCTGCTTCTTTGTCGCGTTGTAATCGTAATGAAGGGTCTTGGCCATTTCTATCTTTGCCTGAGCCGGGAGGTAACGCAGTTTTAAGTCTCCGTAACTTGTCTTTGCGATGGTTGTGGCCGCTTTGTAAAGTTCGTCGTCGGTAAGGAATACCCGCTCGCCGATTACCTCCGCGAACTGTTTATGGGATTCAATGTTTCGCGCCACTTCGTACAGATAATGAGCGGCATTCCTGTAAAACCGCTCCGCCTCTCCTATATGACAGAACGACAAAGGACATGCGTAGCCGTCCAGCATCTTGAGGGCGGTTACGCCATCGGCAAAACGGGAGTGGGTAATCGCTCTCCTCTCCCTGAGGCTGCAGGACACCGCCTCTTTTACGTACCTTTGTTTTGCCTCCGGGTTGAAGAAGAATCTGTTGGCCCCCCAGAGATATGTGAATGGCGTGGTGTCCGGGTTGACCAAAAATCCGTTTCTGTTGCCATAGGTTATGGATGTGCGGATATCCAGATCTGTCTCCAACTGCCTTAATGAGCAGTTAAATCCACTCAAATCCAGAGTGGCATCCAATGCTTTGCCCAAAGCCCTCCTGAACGTGAGGAAGAACTCGTTGACATAATCCCTGCTCCCATAAAGAGTAATGTGCAAATGATTGGACATCAATTCATAAGACAGAACTCTAAGGCCAGGATTCAAAAGGGCGCAAAGGCCGAAGACTGTCATGCCGACTTTGAAGTCGGCAGCGGTTTTGAAAATTACCGGGTAGTTTTCTGGCGTCCACAGATGCCAGCAATCCATAGAAAAATCGAGGCTTTTCATTTTGTTTAAGTTTTCTTCCGCAATATAGCATTTCTTTCTGGACTGAGCATCACTCCTCCCATAAAAGATTGTATTTTGCTACGTTTTAGGCCACAAACGTAGCAAAAAGGAGATTTCTGCGGTAAATTGCTACGTTCAAGGGCCCAAGCGTAGCAAAATGAAAGTTTTCGCGAGGTTTTGCTACGTTCAAGGCCCCAAGCGTAGCAAAATGAGTCAACCTTATCTAGCGGAAGACAATTTGCAAACGCAAAGAAGACGTCGGAAGGGTGACGCCGCCGGAATGTAGGGTCTCCGGCGGCTACGGCTCGCCGCTGCGGGGGGCTCACTGAAAAGGCCCTCCTCGCGGCGGCCGTCACTGGGGTGTTTTGCTACACTTCAGGCCTTAGACGTAGCAAAATAGAGATTTCGGCGGTAAATTGCTACGTTGGAGGCCCTAAGCGTAGCAAAACACTGTGAACGATGGCTGGCAATTGGTAGCACGGTCGCTGGAGGGGGTTTCGGGGGAAACTTCCCCCGTCCCTTGGGGGTGCAGGGGGATTATAGGGACTCGCAAGCCTACTTGCGAGTCTGAGGGGTCCTCCCCTCAGTGGTAATAGCGGGCTGTTTTATGTCGCGGACATAAAACAGCCCCGGGACCGGCTGGCTTTTCGGCTGCAAAAACCCTAGAAACAACGCAGCGTCAAAACCATATCCGGTCCCGGACTATTCAGAGTACAAGCCGTATCGGAAAGCGCAATGGGCCTCCTCAGGCTACCGGGGTGGGAAAGATTGTTATAATAACCGCTCTTCGGCCCTATGGAAGCGCGCGAGCGCCTCCTCCCGGCCTATGAAACGCATTATATCAGCAATCCCGAGTCCGCTTGACGAACCCGTGAGCGCAAGGCGGATGCAATTCATCACCTTGCCTATCGGCCACTCATGCGCACGGATGTATTCCTCCATGGCCTCGGCCGAGACAGTCTGCAGAAGCGCTTCGCGCGCCATCTGCACGTTTTCCGCCTTGAAAAACTTGGCGGCGTCTTTTTCAGTATATGTTGATGGCGCCTTGAAAAGGTACCAGGATATTTCCCAGAAGTCGGCTACGAAGGTAGCGCGCTCCTTTATCAGCTCCACGACGCTTTCCACCATCTGGAAGTCGGCGCTTACGCCCTGTGCCTCGAGGATGGGCATGAACTGCTCCGCAAGCTCCGCGGCGCTCTTCATGCGCAGGTATTCCTTGTTGAACCACTTGGCCTTGTCGGGGTTGAACTTGGCCCCGGACTTGCCGACTTTCTCCAGGCTGAATGCCTCCACCAGCTCCGGCAGCGAGAATATCTCCTGCTCGGTGCCGGGATTCCAGCCCAGCATCGCCAGCAGGTTCACGAATGCGTCGGGGAAGTATCCGTCCTCGCGGTATCCGCGGCTGACGGTTCCGTCGGGGGCCTCCCAGCGCAGCGGGAACACGGGGAATCCCATCTTGTCTCCGTCGCGCTTGCTCAGCTTGCCGTTGCCCACGGGCTTGAGCAGCAGGGGAAGGTGGGCGAACTCGGGCCTCTCCCAGCCGAATGCCTCGTACAGCAGATAGTGCAGCGGCAGCGACGGGAGCCATTCCTCGCCGCGAATCACGTGGCTTATCTCCATGAGGTGGTCGTCCACTATGTTGGCAAGGTGGTAGGTGGGGAGCTCGTCGGCCCTCTTCCACAGCACCTTGTCGTCCAGCGTGGAAGTGTTCACTTCTATGTGCCCGCGGATGATGTCGTCCATGGCCACGACGCGGTCCGACGGCATCTTGAAGCGTATGGTCCAGTCGGTGCGCTCCTCCAGAAGGCGGGAAACCTCGCCTGCGTCCAGCGTGAGCGAATTCCTCAGCCCTCCGCGTGTAGCGGCGCTGTAGATGAAGGTTTCGCCTGCACCTTCCGCGGCGGCGCGTGCCTTCTCCAGCTCCTCTGCGGTGTCGAACGCGTAGTATGCGAATCCTCCTGCCACCAGCTGCTCTGCGTAGGCGCGGTAGATTCCCTTGCGCTCCGACTGCCTGTAGGGGGCGTGCGGATTGCGTTCCGAGCGCTCGGAGGCAAGCTTGCCGTCGGCGTCCAGGCCCTCGTCGGGGAGGATGCCGCACCAGCGCAGGGATTCGATGATGTACTCCTCGGCGCCCGGCACGAAGCGGTGCGAGTCGGTATCTTCTATGCGCAGTATGAAGTCACCCCCGTTCTTCTTGGCGAACAGGTAGTTGTACAGCGCGGTGCGCACGCCTCCCATGTGGAGGGGCCCGGTGGGCGATGGCGCGAATCTTACTCTCACTCTTTTCATATTCTGCGGATTGAGGGGATGTTTTCAAGGTCGGCGATGGGCTCTCCGGCCGATACGAGCAGCCTGGGCCTCTTTTCGGGGTCGTAGCGGAACAGGCGCTGGTTGTCGGTGGTGTAGCCTATGGTCTTTCCGTATGAGTCTTCTATGAGTATGCCCCGCGTGCTTGCGGCCTCGTTCTTGTCGTAGCGGAAGTTGCGGGTGATCATGATGTAGTTGCCCATGTCGCGGCGCGAGCCCACGATGTCTATGAACTTGAGGCCCGTGACGATGGAGGTGATGTGGATGTGGTCGCCGACCTCGGGGCTTTCGTCCCAGATGAGGCCGCGCTTGAAGTTGTTGGCGCCGCCGGTGTATTCGTCTATCCTGCGGTTGATCTCGGACATGTCGTCCATGGTCAGGCCCTGCTCGTTTTTGCCTCCGGTGATGTTCACAAGCACGTTCTGGGCCGTCTTGAGGTCGAAGTCGTTGAGGAGGGGCGATTCGAATGCCTGGCGTACGGCGTCCTCGATTCGGTTGGGGCCGCTGCCCTCGCCGTAGCCCATCAGCGCCATGCCGCTGTCCTTCATCATCGTCATCACGTCCTCGAAATCTACGTTTATGTAGCCGGGTTTCTGGATGATCTCGATGATGCCCTTGACGGCGGTGGTGAGCACCTCGTCGGCCTTGGGGAAGGCGTCGTGGGTGAGCTTGTCGCCAAAGTGGTCGTACAGCTTCTCGTTGTTGATGATGAGCAGGGAATCCACATTCTTCTCCAGCTCCTGGATGCCGTCGATGGCGCGGGACATCGCCCTGTCGCCCTCGTTCTTGAACGGAAGGGTGACGACTGCAACCGTAAGGATGCCCTTCTCCTTGGCCATCTTTGCGATGATGGGAGTGGCGCCCGTACCGGTGCCGCCGCCCATGCCGGCGGTGATGAAGAGCATCTTGGTGCCGGTGTCGATTATTTTCTTCTCTATCTCGGCCTGGCTGTCGATTGCGGCGTTGCGCCCCTTGATGGGGTTGGTGCCTGCGCCGAGGCCTGCGCCCATCTGTATCTTCACGGGCACCGGGCTGCACTCGAGGGCCTGGGAGTCGGTGTTGCAGACCACGAAGCTGCATCCTTCGATTCCCGTGCGGTACATGTAGGAGACTGCGTTGCAACCGCCGCCGCCTACGCCTATGACCTTGATTATCTGGTCTGACCGTTTCCAGTCGGTGGGCACTGTGGCCTCAATGTCTATATTGAAATCTTCGAACATAATGCCCTATCGTTTTTCTTTGTCCATGTCGTCGTAAATCTCGCCGAGAGTGTTCTCGAAGAGGTCTCCCATCTTCTTCCAGATGAATCCCAGGAACTTGCCGCCGTCGCCTTCGGGACGTGCTTCCTTTTCCGGCTTCTCCGGCTTGGGTTTCTCCGGTTTGGGGCGTTTGGGCTTCTTCTCGCCGGGAGTCTTCTTGATCTTGGTCTTCATGACCGTGTCGAACTCCTCATCTGCGAAGAGGGTTGCGGGAACTTTGTCCTCGGCCGCGGGCTCTGCCGCTGCGGTACTCTTCCTGGGGGAGCGCTTGGCCTCGGAAATGCAGTTGAGGCTCGGGTCGGAAGCGACTTCCAGCACCATGCCGACGGATGCGGCGGCTTCCGCCTCGCCGATTCCGGGGCAGCCCTCGGAGCTGAACTTGCGTGCGAGAGGGAAGCCCACGCGCACGTTGTAGCCCGATTCGTCCTTTATGAGAGTGGTAAGGTTGGCGAGGTTGGCGCAACCGCCTGTGAGCACGATGCCGCAGCGGAGCCTGTCGGCGAATCCGCTTTCCTGGATGGCGAACAGAATGGCCTGCACTATCTCGCGGCAGCGGCTGGTGATTATTTCAGACAGGTATTTGACGCTGAGGTGCTCGTAGGTGCCGTTCTCCTCGTCGTTTATCTGCAGGACCTTGTCGCTCATGGTCTGGAGCTTGTCCGGCAGGCAGGCGCCGAACGCCAGCTTTATGTTCTCCGCCAGGGCGTCGTCGAAGGCGCACTCCAGGCGTATGTCCGTGGTGATGCTCTTGCCGCCGAAGGGGATGGATGCGTAGAAGCGCATTATGCCGCCCTGGTAGATCGATACGGAAGTGACTCCGGCGCCCATTTCCACGAGCGCGACTCCGTTGGCCATTTCGTCGTCCTTGAGCACGGCCTCTCCCACGGCGATAGGCGTGAATATGGCCTGGGCAAGCGCCACGTCCGCGTCGTTGAGCATGATGGTGAGGTTGTGGTACGCCTTCTTGGCGCCCACGAAAATCTTGAAGTTGCCGGACAGGGAGTCGCTGGTGGTTCCCACGACGTCCTCTTCGCTGCCGATGAAGTCGTCGGTTGCGAACGACTGCGGCACGGCGCCGTAAATCAGCTCCTTGCTGCTGTCCGTAAGGGGATAGGTGTCGAGCGCGATGCTTTTGAGGGCGGCGATTTCCTCGTCGCCGATGAGAGGGTCGGGAGTGCTGCGGTCAATCTGCGCGCTGGCCGTCTCCTGGTGCACGTTGTAGCGGGGTAGTCCCACCACAACCTGCAGGATCTTGATCTGCAGTTCGTCCTCCGCCTCGGCTATAGCCGCACGCAGGGGGCCTGCAGCCCTCTTCGGATTGAAAACGCAGTTGTAGCGTATGCCGTCCGAAGGCCGCTCCTTGTAGTAAATGATCTGGACGTTCTCGCCGACGACCTTTGCCACGCAGAGAGCGAGCTTCGAAGTGCCCAGATCGACTGTCGCTATATATCTTTCCTGCATATGATTTGATGGTTATATTTCAGGTTTACGCTTTTATAGTACCCTTCGCCCTTTGCTGGAACAATGTAGGCGAAGTATTTTCCGATTCGGTCGAACTTGTCACGGATGCCGTCCGGCGCCCCCAGGATGAACCTTTCCCTGCAGCCGTCCAGCCGGAGCTCGATGTCCGACGCCTTGCCGACGCTGATCTTCTCCACCCTGTCTTTCCATGCCTTGGACGATGATATGAAGTCCGTGAGCTCCAGCACGCCGGCCGCCCAGGCCGCATGCCCCTCGTCCTGCATGTCGGGAACCATGCCCTCGATTACGGGGACGGGTGCCGTATAGCTGGGATGCAGGGGGATGGTTACGCCCTCGCGGTCGATGTAGAAGCCGCGCCCGTCTCCCATGAAGCGCAGGGCGGGCTCCCTCTGCTCTATGCTTACGTGCAGCACTCCGTTGCGTGTGGTCCATGCCTCGCATTTGCGTACCGCCTTCTGCTCCTCCATCAGCCTTTCAATGCGCCCGAGGTCTATGCTGTCGAGCGGGGCGCCTATGTATGCGCCGTACATTTTGTCCATGCGCCCGCGTATGTCTTCCTCGCTCACGAACTCCAGGCGTCCGCGTATCTGCACGTCTAGCGATTCGCACAGTTTGCGCGAATCCTGCCTGCCCACGCAGCTGTGGAGTATCCCGAAGCCGGCGAGCATGACGCAGATAAGCAGTGTCCAGACTATATGTACGAGGCGCTTGTTCATTTGCGGGCGTTAAGCATTTCCGTTATGGGACCGATGAATCTGTCTATGTTTCCTGCGCCGAAGGTGGCGAGGACGTCAAGCTCGCGGCCGCGCAGCTCGTCCATCAGCTCCTCCTTGCGGATGAGCTTCTTTTCGGGCGCCGTCACGTCCTTGAAGATGAGCTCGGAGCTGACTCCCGGTATGGGTTCCTCGCGGGCGGGGTAGATGTCCAGCAGTATGAGCGAATCCAGGCCGCTCAGCGCCGCTGCGAACTCGGGAGCGAAGTCCCGGGTGCGGGTATATAGATGAGGCTGGAAGACGCCGGTGAGCTTGCGTCCGGGGAATATGCCCCGCAGCGAGCTGATGGCGCTGGCGAGTTCCGCAGGGTGATGCGCGTAATCGTCGATATAGACCAGTCCGGGCAGGTTCACGTGCTCGTCGAGCCGGCGCTGAACGCCCTTGAAGCTGCCAATGGCGCGGCGCAGTTTCTGGCCGTCGGTGCCGTGGCAGAGGCATACCGCGGCCGCTGCGACTGCGTTCTCCACGTTCACCCAGCCGAGGGCGCCGCAGCGAATGTCGCGCAGCGTTCCGCCGGGATAGACGAGGTCGAAGGTGTAGTGGCCGTCGGGGCTGAGACGCAGGTTGGTGCTGTGGAAGTCGGCCCTGGCGTCGTCGAAATGATATGTGAAGATGCGGGCGCTCACCTGCGACTGGCTGATGGGCAGCCCGTATTTGAGAATGATGGTCTCATGCACCTGCGAGGCGAACTCGCGGAAGGCCTCCTGCACGTGATCGAGGTCTCCGTAGATGTCCAGATGGTCGGCGTCCATGGCGGTGATTGCGGCGATTGCGGGGTGCAGCTGGAGGAAGGAGCGGTCGAACTCGTCGGCCTCGGCCACCACCGTGTTCCCCTTGCTCATCAGCAGGTTGGTGCCGTAATTCTTGGAGATGCCGCCGAGGAACGCGGAGCATCCTTCGCCGCTCTCGGTGAGTATATGGGCGATGAGGGTCGATGTGGTGGTCTTGCCGTGGGTTCCGGCGACGGCGAGGCATATCTGGTCGTCGGTGATCTCTCCCAGCACGCGCGAACGCTTCACCACCTTGTACCCGTTCTCCTGCACGAAGCGCAGCTCTCCCATGTCTGCGGGAATGGCCGGGGTGTAGATGACAAGGGTGGAAGACGGGTCTGCGGGCACCATGGAGGCGTCGTCGTCGTAATGCACGGCGATGCCTTCGGCCTCCAGCGCGGCCGTAAGGTCGGAAGGCGTACGGTCGTAGCCGCTGACGTCGAATCCGCGGAACTTGAACCAGCGTGCAAGGGCGCTCATGCCTATGCCGCCGATACCGATGAGGTAAACCTTTTTGACGTTTTCGTTCTTCATCGCTTCACTATCTTGTATATTTCGTCCACTATGGTCTGTGCCGCTTCGGGGAGGGCGAGGGCGGCCGCGTTACGGCCCAGGGCCTCCACCCTTGCAGGGTCGGAAACCAGCTCCAGCGCCGTCGGCATCAGCTTTTCAACCGCTTCCGAATCCTTTACCAGCAGGGCCGCGTCCTTGCGCACGAGCGCCATTGCGTTGTGCGTCTGGTGGTCCTCCGCCACGTTGGGAGAGGGCACGAACACGGCTGCCTTGTGAGTCGCGCAGATTTCCGACACGCTGGAGGCGCCGCTGCGGCTCACAACCACGTCGGCCATCGCATAAGCGAGGTCCATGCGGGCTATGAAGTCGCTGTGCTTCACACCCGGAAGCTCGCGGCCCTCCATAAACTTGTCGATACCTGCCTTGTAATACTTGCCGCACTGCCACAGGATTTCCGTGCCTTCGCCTCCGGGGCATCCGGCCTCTATCCAGGCTTTCATGGCATTGTTGAGCGTTCCGCTGCCGAGGCTTCCGCCCACTATGAGTATATGGCGCTTCTGCGGGCTGAATCCGTAGAATTCCAGGCCCTCGGCGCGGTCTTCCGCGGTGTAGGGATGCATCTCGGGGCGGATGGGATTGCCGCTCATGACGATCTTGTCCGCCGGGAAGAAGCGTTCCATGCCTTCGTAGGCCACGCAGATTTTCTGCACCTTGCCGCCGAGCATCTTGTTGGTGAGTCCGGCGAATCCGTTCTGCTCCTGGATGAGCGCCGGAAGCTTCATGCGGGTGGCCGCCATGAGCAGGGGAGCGCTGGCGTATCCGCCCACTCCTACTGCTATTTCCGGCTTGAACTCCTTTATGATACGGCGTGCGCGGGAGATGCTTCCGAGGAAGCGGAAGGGCACCGTGACGTCGTTCAGGATGTTCTTCAGGGTAAGCTTGCGCTGCAGCCCCACCACCGGCAGGCCGATGATGCGGAAGCCCTCGCGGGGCACCTTCTCCATCTCCATCTTGCCCTCGGCTCCCACGAAGAGTATCTCGGTGTCCGGATTCACCTCCTTGAGCTTGCGCGCGATGGACACGGCCGGGAAGATATGGCCTCCCGTGCCTCCGCCGCTGATAATAACCCTGAGTGCTCTATATTCCATATTCGTTCATTTCGTCTTCTATGGCGGTGTTCTCTTCTTCCTGGGGTGCACCGCCAGTCTCATATGCGTCCAGTTCTTCAAGCCCTGCCTGTACGTTCTCCTTGAGCTCCAGCAGAGGCTGTGCGTCGCGCTGCTCCTTCTCTATGCGCCTCTGGGCGATGCGGCTGAACGACAGGATGATGCCGAACGCCAGGCTGAAGCACAGGAACGCGCTGTTGCCGTGGCTGATGAGGGGCAGCGTCTGGCCTGTCATGGGGCCGATGTCGGCGTTCACGAACATGTGCAGGAAGGCCTGCCCGGTGATCAGCAGGCACAGTCCCGCCACGGTTAGCTTGGCATACAGGTCCTTGCCGCAGTTGCGCACTATTATCGACCCTCGCGCCATCAGCGACACGTACAGGAAAATCACTATCAGGGCGCCCCAGAGGCCGTATTCCTCTATGATGAAGCTGAACATGTAGTCTTCCGAAATGTCCGGGACCACGTATCTCTGGGTGCTCTGTCCGGGGCCCTTGCCCAGCACGCCGCCTTCCTTGATGGCTATCTTGGCGCTGTAGGGCTGGCGTATCTTGTCCAGGGCTTTGTAGTATTCGTCCGAACCGGGGCGCGCGTCCATCACCTGCTGCTCCCAGTTGTCGTGCTCGGAAATACGGCTGATGGCGGTTCCTATTCGGGTCATGGCCTTCTTCCCGCTTATCTCGTAAATGCCCCAGCACGCAAGCAGTATTACCACCGCCGCCGCGCCGAGTATGGCCATGTCGCGCAGGTTGCCTCCGCCCAGAAGTATCACCAGGAACATGATGCCGCCTATGAAAAGGGCTGCGGAGTTGCTTCCGGGCACTATCATGATGAGGGTGATCAGGAAAGGCGCGTAGATGTACATCACCTTCTTCCAGATATCCTTCCGGGGGCCTTTGAGCTCGCCTTTCTTGAAGGCGTCGAGCGCCCATGCCAGGTACAGCACCATGGCGACCTTCACCACTTCGAACACGTGCATCTGCACTCCCGCCACCTGCAGGATACGGCGTGCGCCGTTGAGCTCGATGGATTTGACTATGCCGGTGTCTATCTTGCTGAGCAGCAGGGCCAGCAGTACGAAAGACACTGCGAATCCCCATTGCGACAGCCAGCGGAAGACCTTGATGTTCTTGATGTTGTAGCAGATTATGATGACGGCCAGGCCCGCGGCCACCACAATGAGCTGGCTGCGGACTATGTCCAGGCGGGTCTGGTGCCCTTCGAGCAGGCGTGAGGTGGAAGAGAAAATGCACACGATGCTCACCAGGATCAGCATCAGGGCGATGATCCAGACCACCTTGTCGCCTTCGATACGCTCGAAGAAATTCCAGGCTGTGCGCTTTCCCTTCATAAATTGTTACAGTTTCCTTACCGCCATCTTGAACTTGCGTCCGCGGTCTTCGTAATTCTCAAACAGGTCGAAACTTGCGCAGCAGGGGCTCAGGAGCACCACGTCGCCGGGCTTTGCCAGCATGCTGGAGACCTTCACCGCCTCGTCGGCGCTGCTTGTATCGACTATATTCTCTTCGCCCACTATGGAGGCGAATGCCTGATGTATCTTGGTGTTGTCCACTCCCATGCACACGATGGCCTTGACTTTCTCGCGCACAAGGTCGTTCAGCACGCTGTAGTCGTTGCCCTTGTCC
Source organism: Bacteroidales bacterium (assembly GCA_017551425.1). The sequence continues at coordinate 48,682 of JAFZLQ010000106.1, forward strand.
TTGCCTCCGACTATCCAGACCACGGGCTTGGTCTGGCATTCGAGGGCGTACCATGCGGAATCCACGTTGGTGGCCTTGGAATCGTTGATGTACATGACGTCTCGTACGCTCAGGACCGGCTCCAGGCGGTGTTCGATGGGGGCGAAGCTGCCCAGGGCGCTCCGTATCTTCTCGTCTTCTATGCCGGAGACCTTTGCCGCAATGGCCGCCGCAATGGAATTGTATATGTTGTGCCGGCCGCCCAGCGCGAGCTCGCGGAGGTAGATCTCGCTCTCGCTCTGCTCGTAACGCACCACGATGCGGTTGCCGTCGAGCCATGCGCCCTGCTCCAGGTCTTTCTTCTCCTGCGAGAAGGGGAGCATCTTGCAGTGGAGGACTATCTTGCTGAGGTGCGCGATGGTGATTGCGTCGTCGGAGTCGAAGATGAAGCAGTCCTCGGGACGGAGGTTGCGGGTGATCTTGAACTTCGCGCGCACGTAGTTCTCCATGTTGTGGTCGTAGCGGTCCAGATGGTCCGGCGTGATGTTGGTGATGATGGCTATGTCGGGCCTGAAGTCGTAGGTGTCGTCAAGCTGGAAGCTGCTGATTTCCAGCACGTAATAATCGTGCTTCTCGGTTGCCACCTGCAGGGCGTAGCTCTTGCCGATGTTGCCTCCGAGACCCACGTCGAGTCCCGCTTCCTTCAGCAGGTAGTGGATGAGGGAGGTGGTGGTGGTCTTGCCGTTGGAACCGGTGACGCATATCTTCTTGGCGCTGTCGTAGCGCGATGCGAATTCTATCTCGGAGACTATGCGCGTGCCCTTTGCGGCAAACTCGCGCACCACGGGAGCGGTGGAGGGGATGCCGGGGCTCTTCACTACCTCGTCCGCGTCGAAAATGCGCTCCGGGGTGTGTCCGCCCTGCTCGAACGGGATGTCCCACTCGGCAAGGGTGCGGGCGTACTCGTCCTTTATCTTCCCGTTGTCGGACAGAAAGACGTCGAAGCCCTTGACCTTTGCGAGCACCGCGGCTCCTACGCCGCTTTCAGCTCCACCTAATACTACAATTTTTGACATGTCCTATCTTATCTTCAATACGGCCAGCGTAGATACGGCCAGTATTATCCCTATGATCCAGAAGCGAGTGACTATGCGCGGCTCCGGGATTCCTTTCTTCTGGTAATGGTGATGGAGGGGCGCCATCAGGAAGACCCTGCGGCCCTCTCCGTATTTGCGTTTGGTATGTTTGAACCAGCTGCGCTGTATGATGACCGACAGGCTCTCGGCGACGAAGATGCCGCAGAGCAGCGGGAGTATGAGCTCCTTGCGGATGAGCACGGCGCTCACGCCTATAATGCCGCCTATGGTGAGGCTGCCGGAATCGCCCATGAAGACCTGCGCCGGGAAGGTGTTGTACCACAGGAATCCTATGAGCGCCCCGACGAACGCCGCCATGAATATGGCCACCTCGCCGGACCCCGGTATGTACATGATGTTGAGGTAGTTGGCATCGATTACGTCGCCGCTCAGCCAGGCCATCACACCTATGGTTACGCCCACTATGGCGGAAGTGCCGCTCGCCAGGCCGTCCATGCCGTCGGTGAGGTTGGTGCCGTTGGAGCATGCGAGGGTGACGAGGATAATCATGATCATGTAGATGCCCCATGAGCAATAGACCCCGAGCTGTCCCTTGAAGGGGGAGAGCCAGGAATAGTCGAACTCATGGGCCTTCACGAACGGTATGGTGGTGATGAGCCTGTCCGTGGGGATGTCGGGGCTGATGCAGACTATGAGGGCGATGAAGAGGCCCAGGGCGAACTGGAGAATGAGCTTGCCCTTCTCGCTCAGGCCCTCCTTGTTGTGCTTGAAAACCTTGATGTAATCGTCCAGGAAGCCGATTCCGCCGCACCACAGGGTGGTTATGAGCAGGAGTATGGTGTAAATGCTGTCCAGCCTGCAGACAAGCAGCGCGGAGCCTACCAGAGCGGCGATGATGATAAGGCCGCCCATGGTGGGGGTGCCCTTCTTCTGCATCTGGCCTTCGAGTCCGAGGTCGCGTATGGTCTCTCCTATCTGGTGCTTCTGCAGCCAGCGGATTATCCTGCCGCCCGCGATGAATGCGATCAGCATGCTTATGACGGCGGCCAGCATTGCCCTGAACGAAAGGTAATGCATCAGTCCCATGCCGGGAAAGTGGACGCCGAGGCTCTGGAGCCAGTCTACAAGGTGGTAGAGCATTGCTTGAATATATCTTTAACTATTTCCTTTTCGTCAAAATGAGTCTTCTCCGTGCCGATTATCTGGTAGGTCTCGTGCCCCTTGCCGGCCAGCAGTACGGTGCTGCCGTCGGGGGAGAGCATCAGCGCGGTGCGTATCGCCTCCCTGCGGTCGGCGATGAATATGGCCTTGGCCAGTCCTTCGGGGGAGAAGCCTTTGCGTATGTCTTCCATGATGTCTTCCGTGCGCTCCGTGCGGGAGTTGTCGGAAGTCACGAATATGCGGTCCGCCCATTTCTGCGCCACCTGCGCCATCTCCGGGCGCTTTGTGCGGTCGCGGTCTCCGCCGCAGCCGAAGAGGCACACCAGCTGCTTGCCGGGGGCCACTTCCCTGAGCGTCTTGAGCACGTTCTCGAGGGCGTCGGGGGTGTGGGCGTAGTCTATCACTGCGCAGAGGCCGCGGGGGCCGTGTATGGTTTCCAGCCTGCCGGGGGCCGCTTCCAGCCCGGACAGCGCCACCAGAACCTCGTCCCTGTCGCAGCCTAGGGCCAGCGCGGTGCAGTATATCGCCATGAGGTTGTATGCGTTGTGCACGCCTGTGAGGCGGGTCCATACCTCGGCTCCGTCAATCTTCAGCAGCATGCCCTCGAAGCTCTTTTCCAGTATGCGGCAGCTGTGGTCTGCGATGCTGCGGCAGGAGTAGGTGACGCGGTGCGCCCGGGTGTTCTGGAGCATCACCTCGCCGTGCTTGTCGTCGATGTTGGTGATGGCGGTGGCGCCGGGGCCCAGCTCGTCGAAGAAACGCTTCTTGCAGCGCAGGTATTCGGCGAAGGTGCCGTGGTAGTCGAGGTGGTCATGGGTGAGGTTGGAGAATATGCCGACGGCGAATTCCAGCCCCGTCACGCGCTCCTGCTCCACGCCTATGGAACTGACTTCCATGAAGCAGTATGAGCATCCGGCATCGACCATTTCTGCAAGGAGCCTGTTGGTGGTGAGTGGGTCGGAGGTGGTGTTGGCAGTCTCCATTCGCCTGTCTCCCACGTAGTTGGCTATGGTGGAGAGGAGCCCGCATTCGTAACCCAGGGCCTTGAACAGGCGGTACAGCAGGGTCACGGTGGTGGTCTTGCCGTTGGTGCCCGTTATGCCCACGAGGCTGAGCTGGCCGCTCGGGTGCCCGTAGAACGCGTCCGCCGCGTACGCTATGGCCTTGCGGGAATCTGCAACCGTGATGATGGTGAGGTGAGATTTTTCGCTGGCGCTCAAAATGACAGCTTGAATGTCATCCTGCAGTGCTCTGCTGTCATCCAGTTGCTTTACGTTGTCATCCAGTTGCTTTACGTTGTCATCCTGAGCATCGCGAAGGATCTCATACATCACCGCCGCAGCACCGGCCTCGATGGCCTTCCCGATGTACTCGCGCCCGTCGTTCCCGCAGCCGTTCACGGCCACGAAGAGGCTGCCGGGCACTACCTTGCGGGAATCGTTGCAGACGGCGCAGATCTCTATGTCGGTGCTGCCGGTGCAGGAGACGACTCCGCAGTTGCGTATGATGTCTTTCAGTCTCATTTTGCCGCTTCTAATCTGGGTTGGAAACAAGGATCTATCGCGTACAGTCCGTTCACGAGCTCCTTGACGGCCCTGGCGGGAATGCCGCCGCCCTGGAACTGCTTGGACGTGGGTTTGCTGAACACCGTGCAGATGACGCTGTACCTGGGCTCGTCGGCGGGGAAGAATCCCACGAAGGTTCCCTGGTACTTGCGGCGTCCGTATTCGTCTTTGTACGAGCCCCCGGCGTAGGTGCCGAAGGAGGTTCCGGTCTTGCCCGCAACCTGGCACTTTGCGTCCTTGAGGCGGCGCGCCGTTCCTTCTTCGGTAACCGCCTTGAGCGCGCGCGTAAGCGTATCGGCCACTGCCTTGCTGCAGATGGTGGACATCAGCGCGGGCCCGCGGCGGCTCTTCACTACGCCGTCCTTCTCTATGTCTTCCACCAGGTAGGGCTTCATCATCTTGCCCTTGTTGGCGATGGCATTGTAGAACGTAAGTATGTGGAGAGGGGTTTCGCGTGTGCCGTAGCCGTATCCCATTACAGCCAGGTCGCTCATGCTCCAGTAGCGGTTCTTGTCTTTGGGCGAGGGGATGATGGGCGAGGCGAGGCCGGCGAGGTCGAAGTCGAAGGCTTCCGCCAGCTTGTAGCTGTGGATGTTCTCTATGAAGCGCATCGGCTTCTTGCTGTAGTTGTTCACCGCCAGCGAGCCGAATACGTAGTTGGAGGATATCTTGAAGCCGTCTATCACGGCGATGCTGTTGGTCTTGTGGATGCGCTCGTGGTCCAGGATGTGCACGTCCTGCGGGATGGTCTTCACGCCCTTGATGACGCCGTGGTTGGTGGGGATGGTCTCGTCGAGGCTCTTGATGTAGCCGTCGGAGAGCACCTGCATGAGCGTTACGGTCTTGAAGACGCTGCCCGGCTCTATGGCGCGTCCGATGGCGAGGTTGCTCACTTCCTCGAAGTCAGTCGCGTCCCCGTCTCGGTAGAGGTTGACCATGGCCCTGATGGCGCCGGTGGCGCTTTCCATCAGCACCAGGCATGCGCCTTCGAGGTCGGTCTCCTCCTTGATCTCTTCGTAGAGGGCACGGGCCGCGATGTCCTGGTAGTCTATGTTGATGGTGGTGCGGATGTCCTTTCCGTCCTCCGCGCGCGTACGCGTACTGTCATTGTCCTGCACGCGCCCGTAGTCGGTCACCTTCAGCCACTCCTTGCCCTCCTGGCCGTGGAGCACGTAGTCGAACTTGCCCTCCAGGCCCACGTGGGTGTTGCCCACGGACGAGCTGTTGTCGCGCACGAAGCCAATGGTCCTGCGGGCCAGCTTGCCGTACGGATATATGCGGATGTTCTTCTGTTCGGCGATGAGGCCTCCCTTGTAGCGCGACTCGTTGAAGAGAGGGAAGGTCTTGATGCGGTTATAGACGTTGCGGTCCACCGGTTTGCCGAACTTGAGGTATTTCTTGCCGTTCCTGCGGCCGTCGCAGATGAGCTTGTAGTACTGGTCCGATGTCTTTTCCGGGAACACCTTGGCAAGCTCCACGCTCAGCTCGCGGGCCTTGTCGAGCCACTTGAGCTCGTTGTCTGCGCCGTTCTTCTTGTCTGCGGCGAACTCCTCCCGGCGCACGGTGCAGTCCATGGCTATCTGGTAGGTGGGGCAGGACATGGCGAGCAGACGCCCCTTGCTGTCTATTATGTTGCCGCGTACCGGCTCGATGGTGCGCGCGCGGCTTGTGGGGGTGAGGGCGGTTGCTATCTTGGGCTCGGGACGGAAGAATATCTGTATGCCCACGAGCTTCACGAACAGCAGCACCGACGCGAGCAGCAGCAGCACGTATATGACGTACAGGATGACTCCTATACGGTCCCGGTTCTTCTTTATGTTGCCGCTCACGTCCATCTTATTTTACAAGTATCGTTGCGGGCTCGGTGGGTTCCGTGACCTTTGAGCCCTTCTGTTCCAGCAGGTTGCGTACCGACGAGCGCTTGCTCAGGCTCACCAGGTCGAACACCTTCTGCGTATGTACTATCTCCAGCTCCCGCAGTTCCGCCTTGCCCTTCTCCACCTTGGTCATGGTGCCCTCTATCATCAGGGATATCCATATTACCATGGCGATGAGGAAGAACGCATAGACGATATGGATGAAGTACTTGCCTATGTTGAGGCGGAGCAGGAACTCGCCCCTCAGCATAGCGCCAAGGCTGTTGGCCAGGCCTCTTCCGAGGTCCTGTATTTTCCATGTCTTGTCCATATCAGTTCTTCTCCGCCACTCTCAGTTTTGCGCTGCGGGCGCGGGTGTTTTCGCTAATCTCCTTTTCCTCCGGAGTGGCGGGCTTGCGGCCCACTGGGCTCAGGGGGGCGGCGCTGCGGCCGTAAACGTCCTTCTCTTCCACTCCGTCCGTGCGGCCGCTGCGGATGAAGTTCTTCACCATGCGGTCTTCGAGGGAGTGGTAGGTTATAACGGCGAGGCGCCCGCCCTTGCGGAGCGATTTTGCAGCTCCTTCCAGGAATTTTTCGAGCGAGCGCATTTCGTCGTTGACCTCTATGCGAAGGGCCTGGTACACCTTTGCGAGGTATTTATGCTCCGCGAAAGAAGGCAGGGCTCCCGACACTGCATTGTCCAGGTCGCCGGTGGAGTGGATAGGAGCCTTCGCCCGTGCGGCTACGATGAGCTGCGCGAGCTTGCGGGCGTTATCGACCTCACCGTAGATTTTAAGGATCCTTTCCAATTCTTCTTGCGTATAAGAATTGACAATGTCAGCAGCGGTTTTAGCGCCCTGCACATTCATTCGCATATCGAGGGGACCGTCAAAGCGGAAGGAGAATCCGCGCTCGGCAGTATCGAACTGGTGAGAGCTGACTCCCAGGTCGGCAAGGATGCCGTCCAGGCCTTGGGGGGCCTCGATCAGAGCATAGTTATGTATGAATCTGAAATTATTGTGTATCAGCGTGAAACGCGGGTCCTGCGGGGCGTTGGCAAGGGCGTCTGCATCGCGGTCGAAGGCGAGCAGGCGGCCGTTTGCGTCCAGCCTCGAGAGGATCTCGCGTGAGTGGCCGCCGCCACCGAAAGTGGCGTCGGCATAGTGCCCCGACGGATTGGTCACCAGGGCGTCTACACTTTGCTGCAGGAGTACGGGGTTGTGATATTCGCTCATTGCCTGCTTCTCCTACTGGCGGGAGAGGCTTCTGGCAATGGCTACAAATTTCTGGTTGGGTATGCGGGACTGCTCGTAAGATTCCTTCGCCCATACTTCAAGCTTGCTGCCAATGCCGAGGAAAACCACTTCCTTGGTTACACCGATTGCGTCAAGAAGATTACGGGGGATGGATATGCGTCCCAGTTTGGCGTCCGGCTCGACCACTTCTATGCCCCGCATGTATTCTCTCCAGAACTGGACATGCTCGTCATTGAAGAAGTCGAGTTTGGCCTTGGTATCTTCGGCCTCGGACGTCCACGCTTCGTACGTGGACATCTCCAGGTAATCGTCGAAGATTCCTTTTTTGATTACAAACCTCATATCTCCACCCACCGGCATGGCACGCCGCACGGCGGCCGGGAGGACAAGCCTGCCCTTGTCGTCCACCTTTGCGGAGTATGTACCGATGAATGTGACCATAATTATTCTTATACGCAATTGCAAAGATACAAAGAATTTTTCCACTTTATTACATTTATTTACAATTTTTTCCACAATTTATCAACAACACATAAAAAACAGGCCCCGCAGAGCTACGGAGCCTGGACTCAGTCGTGTAAATAAATGCTATTCCGCCCAGCTGCGGAGCAGGGAGACGGCGTCGGAAACTGTCTCGGGAACCGTATTGCCGGCCACGAAGTATGCGTCTATGTCTGCCTTGCGGGCGGGGAACAGGCGCTTGAGATTGCGTTTGTTCAGCGGATAGATCACCTCTTCCTTGTATAAATATAGTATTTCTGACACGTCGTACGGCACCGGACCGTAGATGTTGTAGGCAACGCCGTCAACATACATGGAAGAGCTTTCCCGGATGGAACTTGTCTGTGATGTGGTGCCGTAGGCGCCCTGCTTGGCGCCCTTGAAGGTTTTGACCTCACGCTTGAGGGCGATGCCGAATCCTGTCCCGACGGGGTAGAAGCGATAGAAAACGCCCTGGTTGTGAATGAATGTGACAGTGTCTATCTTTACCATCGCCACATTGTCTATGTCGGAGGCGGCCATTTCCTTGCCGTTCTTGTCCATGAAGCGGAGCGTGTTGTCCACCGCGCAGATGTTGAGCCGGCCCTGCGCCGGGCGCTGGCCGTTGAAATAGACCATGCCCTCGGCGAAGTCCGGCATGAGATAATACACATCCCTGGGGATGCCGTTGTCTTCCTGCGCTGCGGCTCCCGCCTGCATCAGAACAAGCAGGCCGGCTGCCAGTAAATATCTGAGTTTAAGGCTCATTATTGCTAAATCTCCTTGCGCCAGCGGGCGAGGGGGATGCCCAGGACGCTGCGATACTTTGCGATGGTACGGCGTGCGACCTTGTAGCCCCGTTTCTCCATTTCCACCACAAGCTGCTCGTCTGTGAGCGGCTTGCGTTTGTTTTCGCCGTCCACGCATTCCTGCAGGGCTTTTTTGAGCTCGCGGGTGGATACTTCCTCGCCCTCTGAATTCTCCATGCCCTCGGAGAAGAAGTACTTGAGGGGGAAGATGCCGAAGTGGGTCTCGATGAACTTGCTGCTCACCACGCGGCTGATGGTGGAGATGTCGAAGCCTGTCTTTTCCGCTATGTCCTTGAGGACCATGGGGCGCAGGTTGCTCTCGTCTCCGTCTATGAAGTAGTCGTGCTGGTAGTCGAGTATGGCGCGCATGGTCTTGCTGAGGGTGTTCTGGCGCTGCTTGAGGGCCTCTACGAACCATTTTGCCGAATCCAGCTTCTGCTTCACGAAGGTCGCAGCCTCTTTCTGGGCGCGCTCAGAGCTGCCCTTGGCCTCCAGCAGGAGGTCTGCGTATTTCTTGTTCACCCTTATCTCCGGCACGTTGAAGCGCGGCATGGTGAAGTCCAGCACGCCGTCGTGCTCTTCCAGGATGAAGTCGGGAACTATCTGGCGTGACTGGTCGTCGTAGGAATCGTCAACCTGGCCGCCGGGGGAGGGGTTCAGCTTGACTATCCTGCCGAAGGCCGCCTTGAGCTCGTCCTCGCTGATTCCGAGCTTCGCCTGTATCTTCTGGAAATGCTTGTTGGAGAAGTCCTGGAAGCATTCGTCTACTATGCGGATGGCGTTTTCCACCTCCGGGGTGCGGCGCAGGGCCCTGAGCTGTATGAGCAGGCACTCCTGAAGGTCGCGCGCCCCCACGCCCACCGGCTCGAAGTCCTGGATTACGGCGAGCATGCGCTCCACCTCCTCCGGGGTGGCCTCAATGCCCGCACGGAAGGCCAGGTCGTCCACCATGTTGTCTATGCTGCGGCGCAGGTAGCCGTCGTCGTCGAGGCTGCCTATTATGAAAGACGCCACCTCATGCTCATGGGGAGTAAGGTTGCGGTATCCCAGCTGCCTCTGGAGGCTCTGGGTGAAGCCTTCCTTAACTGAGAAGGTATTGTATTCGGGACGGGGATCCTTGCCCCAGTTGTTGACTTTCAGGCGGTATGCGGGGATGTCGCCGTCTTCTTTCAATGAGTCGATGGAGACCTCGCGGCGCTCCTCCTCGCTTTCCGGATCGGGCTCGTCGTCAAGCACGGGATTGCTTTCAAGCTCGGCGCGCACTTTCTGTTCCAGGTCCTGAATTGGGAGCTCGATGAGCTTGATTGTCTGGATCTGGAGGGGCGAGAGCTTCTGCTGCTGCTTGAGTTCGAGGCCGGTCTTGATCATCTGCTACTGGTTTCTGACTATGAACGCGGTGGGGAACTCCTGCTGTATGGACTTCAGGGCCGCGGAGGCGTCCGCTTTGGTCGAGTAATTGCCCACCGTAACCTTGAAAAAAGGATTGCTGTATGTGCGTGAAACCGGCACGCCGGGGTGCGAATTGCGGAATTTGGCCGCCGCCGCCTCGGAACCGCTGCGTGCGCCCTGGCCGCTGTCGAAGTAGATGCGTATGCTGTAGGTCTGGTCTCCCAGGCCGGAAGCGGTGCGGCGGGCGTTGCGTTCCACATGTGCGGCCATCGCCGCCTCCACCTCGGGACTCTGGTGCACTGTCACGAATTCCGAGAGATTCCCGAACACGTCGTATGCGGGCTCCGCCGGGGTGTCGTCCTGTTGCTGCACCTGGGCGAAAGCAATGCTGCAGACCGCCAGGGCCGCGATTGTGAGTATAAAGCGTCTCATATCCTGTCTAGCAAATCCTTGAGTGGTATGTCTGTATATTCGAAATCCTTGCCAAGACCGCTTTTGAGCACTCCGCGGAAGCGGACGTCGGCCGTCATGGGATCCAGGTAACTGGGCTGGCTGAAGAGCGTAAGCAGCTGGAAAGGATTGAAACTGCCGTCTATGCTGCCGTGTACCACGATGTTATAGACTTTCTGCGTACGCGGCTCCAGGGTAACGTCGTCGGCCGTGAAGTGCAGGCAGGGCTCGCCGTCCATCTTTACGGTTGCTTCCATTTGGGTGAGGGTGACCTGCACGGTAGGGTTGTCGATGCCTATGTCCAGGGCTGCGTCTATGGACGACAGGCCGCGGGGCGATAGCTCCACGAGGTCGCACGACGTAACCTTGATATCCTGGAAAGACTTGCAGCACGAACCCAGGAGAACGGCGGCAAACAGCGTCAGGAGTATTCCGGCAATCTTTTTCATCTTTCTGCAAATATAGCCAAAATCTCTCAAATCTTAACTTTCCCGGCGCTGGACGAGCTGTTTCCGTCCCATGACCAGTCGATCTTTATGGCGATGGAATCGCGCTCCGGCAGCAGGCCGTCAAGATTGAAGGAAGTATAAAAACCGTAATCCACGAGGGCGAGGGTCTCTTCTGCGCCCTCCGCGAAATTGTGCGTGAGGGTGAAGTACAGGGTGTCGGCCACCGACGCTTCCTCGTCGAACGCAAGGTTGATGCGGTGCAGGCCGGCGCCGTCCTCCCTTACGCTTATCACGTTGTACATGTTGATGCAGCGGCCGCCGTACCATGCGTCGGAAATCCTGATGGGGAATGCGCCGAGGCTGTCGGGAAGTTCTCCCTTATAGACCACCGGCTTCTTGTACAGGGGTACGAGGTACGACTGCAGGCGGGCCTGGTAGGTTGAATCCGCTACTGACTTGAGCACGTCGAATATGGCGACGACCCTTTCTGCGCCGTTCCAGTCGGTTTTCTCCTCAAAAAAGTAGGTGTTGCCGTCGTCACCGAAAAGGGAGCCGTCCGGGTTGGGGAAGCCCATGGTGAATACCCGGTACTGGAAAGGGTCCGGATTGTTGCATGCGGTCAGAAGCGCTGCGGCAAGCAGCAGGAGTCGTATTGTCCTTTTCATGCTTTCCTTCTTTTTGTGGGACGGCAGATGATCTGAATGTCTATGTCGTCGATATGATAGCCCCTGAAGCGGTGGCCGGTGAGACCGGCGGAGACCTCCTGCAGAAGGTCGTCGGCCTCCACATCGACGAATTCTCCCGTCACCGAATCGTACAGGTGCAGGTGGCGCCAGGCGTTAATGTCGAACACTATGCGTCCGTTGCAGCTGTAGCGGCGGGCGTAGATGCCTTTGTCGGCAAGGCCCGAGAGGATGTTGTAAACCGTCGATCTGGCTATCCTGCATTCGGCGCCCGCCTTAACGGCCTCGTAAACGGAGTCTGCGTCGGCGTGTATCATGCCGAGCATGGCCTTGTGTACCGCCAGCCGCTGGGGCGTAAGCTTGAGCCCGTACGTTTCCAGCATGCGGGAGAAGGTGTCGAGATCCGCCGGACGGCGTTTGTGCCCTTTTCTCATGGCTTGCCGATCAGGGCCCTCGCGTTGGCGACGGCTTCGTTGGTTATGACCTCGCCGCTGAGCAGGCGCGCGATTTCCATGACCCGTTCCTCTCCCTGCAGGAGGGCGATTCCGGAACTGGTACGGCCCGTGGCGGGGTCGAAGGTCTTGCTTACAAGGTAGTGGGCAGAGCCCTTGGCGGCGACCTGCGGCAGGTGGGTGATGGAGAACACCTGCATGGTGCGTCCCATGTCGCAGATCATCTGCCCCATCTTTGCCGCGACGCTGCCGGACACGCCGGTGTCGATCTCGTCGAATATCATGGTGGGCATGCCGGAGAAGCGGGCCATCAAGGCCTTGAGGCTCAGCATGATGCGGGACAGTTCTCCGCCGGATGCGCACTTTGCGAGCTCAGTGCGGGCGGCGCCGTCGGCCCCGAACAGGAATGCCACGGAATCTGCTCCGGCGGCTCCCGGTGCGGCCTCCTGCAGCTGCACGGCGAAGCTTGCGCGCTCCAGCTCCAGATACTTGAGGTGCGAAGTGACTTCCGCAGAGAAAGCTTCCGCCGCCTTTGCACGCAGGTCGTGCAGGCGCCTGCATTCGGCCTCATGGGCCTCCTGAAGCTTTGAGATACGGGATTCGAGTTCCGCTATTCGCTCTTCCAGTTCCGAGGAATCCTGGGCCATTGCGGCATAGCGGTCGCGGACGGCGGCAAGTTCCTCCACCGTCCGGCAGTCGTGCTTCTTGAGCAGGCGGTACAGCAGGGAGAGCCTCTGCTCCACCTGTTCCAGGCGCTGCGGGGAGGCGTCGATGCGCCCGGCGGCGTCTTCGACCTCGGAGAAAATGTCTTCCAGCTCGATTCTGGCGGAATCTATGCGCTGTGCCAGCTCCGCCATGGCGGGAAGGTAACGGCTGGCGTGTTCCAGGGCCTTTCGCGCCTGCTGGAGCGATTCGCGCACGGAGGCGCCGTCGTCGGTGCCGAAGCTGCCGAGGGCAGTTGCCAGCCGCTCGCGTATCTCCTCGGCATTGCCGAGCGCAAGCTGCTCTTCTTCAAGCTGTTCCAGTTCTCCTTCGCGCAGCTGCGCAGCCTCGAGTTCGTTGAGCTGGGCTGCGTTGTAGCCGGCGTCTGCCTGGCTGCGTGCGAGGGCTTCCCGCTCTCCGGCGAGGGAGCTGCGGCATTGCTGCAGCTCGTTCCAGAGCTTGCGGCACCCTGAGCTGTCCGCACCGGCGTAACGGTCCAGCAGATTCAGCTGGAACTGCCTGTCGGTAAGCAGCAGGCTCTGGTGCTGGGAATGGATATCGAAGAGGCGCCCGCCAAGTTCCGACAGCTCCTGGAGCTGCACGGGGCAGTCGTCTATGAAGCTGCGGGATCGGCCCGAGGAATAGAGGACCCGGCGGATTATGCGTTCGCCTTCCGGGGTGTCGAAGATGCCTTCCACCACGCAATTGTCGGCGCCCTGTCCTATCTGGGAGGCGTCGGCCTTGTCTCCGGCCAGGAGCCCGAGGGCCCCGAGAAGGATGGACTTGCCGGCGCCGGTCTGGCCCGTGATGATGACAAGACCCTCCGGGAATGTGACGTCCAGAGAGTCTATGAGTACGTAATTGCGTATGTGGAGGCTGCGGAGCACTGCCTATTCGGTCTTGCCGTCGGAGGCTGCGAAGCGGTAGCTGAGTTCGCCTTCTTCGAATTCCGTGGTGGCCACGAGACCGGGCTTGGGCTGACGCTCGAAGTACTTGGAGATCTCAATCTGCTCCTTGTTTTCGAAAGTCTCTTCCATGGTGTCGCGCTCGCCGCGGAACTCCTCAAGCCTCTTTGCGAGCTCCTTCTTCTCTGCAAGAGCTATCTGGTTGGCCCTCTGGGCAATGATTACAGTAGTCTCGTAGATGTTTCCGGTGGGGGCTGCAAGGTCTTTGATGTCCCTTGTAACGGTGTTGTTTGGTACTTTCTTTTCCATATTCTAATATTTTTCCTTTGTTTTCTTGTAAAGACGGTCAAGTTCGGGGCGCTTTGAGGATTCCGGATATTCTCCGATGAAGTTGAGGTAATCGTCGTAGAATATGAGGAAACGCTCCTTCTGCTTGGCCCTTACGCTCAGCAGGGCGTAATTGTAGGAAGCCATGGCCGTGTAGTAGAGTATGTCTTCACGGTAACGGTTCTCGGCGTCGTCCTTGAGCACGTTGCGGAGAGCCACGCGGGCGGCCTTGTAGTCTTCCATCTTGTAATAGAGATAGGCGCTCTCGTAGGCCTTGCGGTCCAGGCGTTCCTCAAGGTCGTCGAGCATGTGGTCGCAGACCGAACGGTATTCGCTCGACGGATGGTTGATGAGGTACTCGTTGATGGCAGTCATGCACTTGTATGTGGGCGTCTGGTCCAGCTCGTAGCGGAGCGTGGAGCGGAAGAGGCAGTCGAGCCTCAGGAATTCCGCGCTCTCTGCGAACGGGCTCACGGGGAAGTTCCTGATGAAGTTGTCGAAGTTGGTCTCCGCAGTGACGTAATCCTTTGCCCTGTAGTTGCTCAGGCCCCTGTAGTACTGCACGGTGTCGTCGCGGGACGTGCCGTTTGTGATGTACGCAAGCGACTCGAACAGCTGGGCGGACTTGGTGTACTTGCCCTGGTTGAAGTAGTCGAACGCCGCGGTGTACTTGGCCTCGGAGTCGTTGCTCTCCAGGAGCGCCTCGTAGGCGTTCTCGCAGGAAAAGGCGGCTGCGGCCAGCAGTACGGCGGCTATGATGTGGATGCGCTTCATTGCTTGAGGAATTTTTCTGCGTCGAGGGCGGCGCGGCAGCCCGATGCGGCCGCGGTGATGGCCTGCCTGTAGCGGGGATCCTGAACGTCTCCGGCGGCAAACACGCCCTCCACGTTGGTGGCGGAGGTGCGGCCGTCCGTGACTATGTAACCCTCTGCGTCGGTCTTGACCCACGGTGCGAACAGGGCGGACTGGGGATTGTGCCCGATGGCGAGGAAGAATCCGTCTATGGCGATGTCGAATACGGTCCCGTCCTTGCGCTCAAGCCGGGCTCCGGTGACTCCGCTCGCGTCTCCCAGCACCTCGCGGGTGTTGCAGTTCCATAGTATCTCGATGTTGGGCGTTGCCTTGACCTTCTCCTGAAGGGCAACCGAGGCGCGGAAGACGTCGCGGCGGACTATCATATAGACCTTGCGGCACAGTCCGGCCAGGTACAAGGCCTCTCCGCATGCGGTGTCTCCTCCGCCCACCACGGCCACGTCCTTCCTGCGGTAGAAGAAACCGTCGCAGGTGGCGCATGCCGACACGCCCATGCCGCGGAACTTGCTCTCCGAGGGCAGCCCCAGGTAGCGCGCGGTGGCGCCGGTGGCGATAATCAGGCTTTCGGCCTCCAGCTCGGTGCCGTCGTCTATGCCGATATGGAACGGGCGGGACGACAGGTCTGCCTTGACGGCGACGCCCCTGCGGATGTCCGCTCCCAGACGTACGGCCTGCTCACGCATATCGTTCATCAGCGCGGTGGCGTCCACGCCTCCGGCAAAACCGGGGTAGTTCTCCACCAGGGTCGTCATGGTAAGCTGGCCGCCCGGGGCGAGCCCTTCGTACAGGACCGGGCTCAGGGCCGCGCGGGTGGCATATATGGCCGCAGTGTATCCGGCGGGACCTCCGCCGATTATAAGGCACTTGACTTTTTCCATCATCGTACTACGGTTACAGTGTTGTTGGGATTGTAGAGGAGGCGCCTCACCGCCGTGTTGGCCTTGCCGGTGCCGTCGAAGCGGAAGTCCGTCTGGAGTCCGGAACCGGGTTTGGTGGAGAGCTCGTATGCCCATGCGTCAGGGTCGCGTCCGAGGGTGGATCCGAAGTAGTACATGAGGTCGTAACCCTGGAACACCCACTGGCCGGGCTCGCCTTTGAACAGGGTGCGGTAGGCGTTGCTGAAGCGCTTCACCTCAGGATCCTGCGGGTTGGCGTAATAGTTTGCGGTGATACGGGCGGCTGCGGCGTGTATGCTTTCGCTTTCGAGGTCTCCGATGGAGCGGAGCCTGGAGGTGCTGTACACCGCATTGTGCCCGCCACGGAGGTTCATGAGGGCTATGTCGCGCACGCAGGCGGCGCTGAAGGCGTCGTTGTCGGACACCAGCACGAATCGGCATGTGCCCGTCACCGTGCCTTCATAAGCCGTGGGCGTGGAGTTGATTTCGTAGGCTATTTCGGCCTCGCCGAGCTCCAGCGCAAGGAGGTTGACGGCTTGGCCGCCGCTGTCTTCAGGACTCTGCAGCAGCACTACCGCGTCTCCTCCGCGGAGATCTTCGGATATCCAGCGCACCAGGTCGAGGACCTGTGCGTCCTGGCTCGCGGGGGCCTGGATTACGTTGTATCTGTCGGACAGCGTCGCAGCCTTGGGATCAAGCGGGGAGATAATGTACCTGCCGCGTGTCCTGGGAAGGAGGCGCGCTATGTCGTCGTAGCTGACGGGGCCTATTATGAGGTCGCTCCCGGCAAGCTCGCCCACGGTCGGCAGGTCCACGGTGGAATCGTAAACCGTGATGTCGTAGCGGACCTGCTCGCTGGAAAGCTTGTCCGCGGCCATGAGCACTCCGCTGTAGAAGTCCAGGAAATTGCTGTTGGGCGTATCCTTGCTCTTGATGGGAAGGATGAGCGCGACCTTCCTCGTCCAGATGGCGTCGAGCTCAGCTTGCAGCTCTTCGTCGCTCTTGATGGGGACAAAACCGTCGTACACATCTACGGAGGTGCTGTCCTTTGCCGGCCGGCCCCCGGGGAAGAGGTACCATTGGGCGGATGCCCCGAGCGGGAGGAGCACTGCCAGGACGAGTGTGGCTATCAGGTGTCGTTTCATAGCGATTCGGTAAAACTTATGAGACTCTTGCAGAATCCGGACCACGACATGGATTCCCTTGCCGTACGGATGTTGCGCCTGCATTCTTCCAGCAGGCCGGGAGTGCCGAAAAGGCGCAGGACGGCGTCACGGACGCATTCGGGCTCAGCCCTGTCTGCGACCAGGCCGGTGCCGCGACCCTCCACGGATGCGCGGAGCTCGCCGGTGTCTGTAACCACCACGGGCACCCCGAACTGGATGGCGAGGGAACCTACGCCGCTCTGGGTGGCGCTGCGGTAGGGGAGTACCACGGTGTCCGAGGCGCAGAAGAAGTCTTTCACCTCGGCGTCCGGGATGTAGCGGTCGAACAGGAAGATGCGGTCCTTTGCGGGACTGGCGTCTATTATGCGGCTGTATTCGTCGAAGCTGCCGTAAGGCTCTCCGGCTATCACGAGGCGGTAGTCTGCGGGCATGCCGTCAAACGCATGCAGCAGTATGTCCAGCCCCTTGTATTTGCGGATGAGGCCGAAGAACAGGAGCACCGTGCCTTCTTCCGGCAGGCCGAGGGCCTTGCGGGCGGCGGCGCGGGAAACGGGCTCTCCGAAGTGCGAATAGACGGGGTGCTGCAGGACCGTGTGGGGCTTGCCGGGGCAAAGATCCTCCAGGTCTTTCTCTACGGCCCCGCTCATGGTGATGCATCCGTCAACCCCGCCCAGGAACCATCTGGTGAGCGGTTTGTCGAAGAAATGGCGCTCGTGGGGGATTATGTTGTCCGTAATTGCCAGGACCTTGCAGCCGGCATGGCGGGCCACCCATCCAAGTGACGGAGCGAACCACGACATCCAGTAGCGGAGGATCAGAAGGTCCGCGCCCCATTCCCTGATGGCGCGCGCCGTCTTTCCCCATGTGAAGGGATTGACGGAGCTGAGTATGCGCACGGAGTCGAAGCTGGGGGCGTCGTCGCCGTCGGAGACGAACTGGGTCTTGCCCGGGAACAGCACCGAAGGGTACTGCGTGGTGAAGTTGAACCCCTTCACAATATGCTCGCGGCCCAGTTCTCTTGCCAGGCAGGCATTGAACTGGGCTAATCCTCCCCTGAAGGGGTAGAAGCAGGATAGAATCGCGATTTTCAAGACTTAGTCCTTGTTTTCCGACTTGCTCTTGACGTATGCTGCGTTGAGGCCTTCCAGAAGGTCGTCGGTGATGTCGAGTGCGGGATTTGCGGTAACGACGGGAGCGGGAAGGATGTCACCCTGGGTGGTGAGGATCATGGCGTAGCCCTTCTGCTCGTTGTATTCGTCGATGAAGGTCTTGATGGCGTCTGCGATCTGGTTCATCATGACCTGCTGCTCCTCGGCGATCTCCTGCTGCTTCTGGGCGGCGTACTGCTGGAAGCTGTTCTGCTGCTCCTGGAGCTTGCGGTACTGCACCTCTGCGACGGACTGGGTCATGAGGCCCTTGTTGATCTTGTCCTGGAAGGTCTTGGTGTCCTTCTCGAGCTTGGAGCCGCGGCGGTTGACCTCCTGGTTGATGCTGTTGATCTTGGTTTCTGCGACGCTGCGCAGGTCGTTTGCCATATCGTATTCGTCGAGGATCCTGTCGAGGTTGAAATAAACGATGGCGCCGGCTGTTACGGTGCTGTCTGCGGATGCCTTGTCTGCGGGGGCTGCGTTGTTGTTGCAGCTGGTCAGCGACGCTGAGAGCAAGGCGGTGATGCCTGCGGTGGCGATGATGCCAATAACGGTTCTTTTCATTTTATCTGTGTGTTTTCTTTAAGTTGCAATCTGCAAATTTAACTAAATTTTCCGAATCTCCCCCAAATACGCGCGTATTGTCTTCTCAAGACCCATATAAAGGGCGTCGCTGATGAGCGCGTGGCCTATGGATACTTCGTCTGTCCAGGGGATGGTGTGCACGAAATATGCCAGATTTTCAAGGCTCAGGTCGTGGCCGGCGTTGAGCCCCAGTCCGGCCTTCCTGGCGGCCTCCGCGGCCTGAATGTACGGGGCTATCGCAGCCTCCGGTCCGGAGGGGTATTTTTCTGCATATCCGGCGGTGTAGAGTTCCACCCTGTCGGCCCCGCAGGCGGCGGCTCCGAAGACCATCTCGGGGACCGGGTCCACGAAGATGGAAACGCGTATTCCGAGGGCCTTGAAACGCTTGCAGATATCGGTAAGGAAGTCTTTGTGTTCCAATGTGTTCCATCCGGCGTTGGAGGTTATGGCATCGTGGGCGTCGGGCACCAGTGTGACCTGGTCCGGAACAACCTCTTTCACCAGGCTGCAGAAGCTCGGAATGGGGTTGCCCTCGATGTTGAATTCCGTGGTGATCACGGGGCGTATTTCACGTACGTCTGAATAGCGGATATGGCGCTCGTCGGGGCGGGGATGGACGGTTATTCCCTCGGCTCCGAAGCGCTCGCAGGCGCGGGCCGCCTCGAGGACGTCGGGGACGTTGCCTCCGCGGGCGTTGCGGATGGTTGCGATTTTGTTGATGTTGACGCTTAATCTTGTCATAGCATGCAAAAATAAAAAATATTGTGTTAAATTTGAAGTCTGATATGAAACTTGCCTATTATTTGAAAGACCGGCGCCTCCAGCTCGACGCCCGCGTTCTCGCCCTTCTGGCAGACCTCGGCGCCTCCGGATTCGACGTCTATCCCGCGCTGGAAGCTTCCGAAATAACCCCCGGCACGGAAATGCTCCTCAGCTTCGGCGGAGACGGCACCTACCTTTCCGCCGCGGAGCTCGCGCTGCAGGCTTCGCTCCCGGTGCTCGGAGTCAACTTCGGTCGCCTCGGCTTCCTGTCGGAAAACAGGCCCGAGGTCATTGCGGACGCACTCGCAGGCAAATCCTATTCGATACAGCGCAGGGGTCTCGTGAAAGTCAGCGGCCTGTGCGGCGGGGACGGCCCCCAGATGGCCCTGAACGAGATCTGCATACGCCGTGACGGCGGCGCCATGCTCGGCATAGACATTCGTGTGGACGACCACTCCCTGCCCACCTACTGGGCGGACGGACTGATAGTCGCAACATCTTCAGGCTCGAC
>JAFZLQ010000107.1 GCA_017551425.1 Bacteroidales bacterium
GCGTCTGCATACTTCTTGGCCTTGAGGGAAGCGACGGAACGCTTGAGATACATCTTGCCGAGCTGGGCGTTTGCGTTCTTGTCCTGTCCGTTCTCTGCCGCAAGCTTGTATGCGGCCTCAGCCTCGTCTGCCTTGCCGGCGTTCTCGAGGGCCATGCCCTGGCGGAGTGCTGCTATACCGTCTACGGGCCTGATTTCAAGCACTTTGCCATAAGCCTCTGCGGCGCCTGTGAACTCCTTTGCGTTGAGCAGGGAGTTGGCCTTGCGGAGCCAGCACTCGGGGATGAGCCCGGCGGCTTCCGCCGCAACGTCGGCCTCGCCGTACTCATTGGCTACGGCGACGGTCTTCTCCAGACCGGCGATGGCAGCGTCGAAGTTGTTGGCCTTGAGCTCGCTCTTGGCTATACGGTTGAGAATGGAAGGGATAATGTTCTTGCAGGTTGCGACAAGCTCGAGACCTTCGTCTCCACAAGCCTCGGCCATTTTGAGGGCCTCCTGAAATCCGGAAAGTGCGGTAGCGTAATCTTCTGCCGCAAGGGAATCGTTGGCAAGCTTGGCGGTTTCAGTGGCGTCGGTCATGCTCTGGGCGGACACCATTGCTGCAGCTGCAAACAAAGCTGCGAGGGAAATCAAGATCTTTTTCATATCATCAAAATGTTTAATTTCTAACTGGACGGCAAATTTAGCAATTTTTATTACATTTCCCGTGCCAAATTGTTACCTTTGCATTCAAACAAGTCTTCAAAACCAATGTCACAGAACAATTTCCGCCTCGAAAGCGACCTCCTCGGCGAACTCCAGGTTCCTGCCGATGCCTATTACGGTGTACAGACCCAGCGCGCTCTGAACAACTACAAGATTTCCAACACGCGGATGTGCGACTATCCGGAGTACATCATAGCCATGGCTTATGTGAAGATGGCCGCGGCCGCCGCAAACACCCAGCTGGGCGTGATGCCCAAGGAAATAGGAGACGCCATCGTGAAGGCCTGCCAGGAAATAGTGGACGGCAAACTGCACGACCAGTTCCCCGTAGATATGGTACAGGGCGGCGCCGGCACCTCTGTGAACATGAACGCAAACGAGGTGATAGCCAACCGCGCGCTTGAAATAATGGGCCACAAGAAGGGCGAGTATCAATACTGCTCCCCCAACGACCACGTCAACTGCGCCCAGAGCACCAACGACGCATATCCCTCGGCCTTCCGCTACTGCTTCTACCGCATGAACAAGCATCTGGAGAAGGCCCTGCGCGACCTCATCGCATCCTTCCGCGCCAAGGGAGAGGAATTCAAGGACATCATAAAGATGGGCCGCACCCAGCTGCAGGACGCAGTCCCCATGACCTCGGGCCAGGAATTCAACGCCTTTGCCAACAACCTTGAGGAAGAGCTGGCCAACCTCGACCGCAACGCCGTTCTGCTCAAGGAAATCAACATGGGCGGCACCGCCATCGGCACCGGCCTCAACGCGGTTCCCGGCTTTGCCGAGCTCTGCACCAAGCTTATGAGCGAGTTCTCCGGAGACAGCTTCGCCAAAGCCCCCGACCTGGTGGAAGCCACCCCCGACACCGGTGCGTACGTAAGCTACTCCGCAGCCCTCAAGAGACTTGCCGTCAAGCTCTCCAAGACCTGCAACGACCTTCGCCTCATGGCTTCCGGCCCCCGCTGCGGCCTGCACGAGATCAACCTTCCCCCCATGGCGCCCGGTTCCTCCATCATGCCCGGCAAGGTGAACCCCGTCATACCCGAAGTCACCAACCAGGTTTGCTTCAAGGTCATAGGCAACGACACCGCAGTGGCCTTCGCCGCCGAGGCCGGCCAGCTACAGCTCAACGTCATGGAGCCCATCATAGTGGAAAGCATACTTGAGAGCCAGACCTGGCTGATCAACGTGATGAACACCCTCCGCACCAAGTGCATAGACGGCATCACCGTCAACGCCGACCACTGCTACGAGATGGTCAGGAATTCCATAGGAATCGTCACCGCGCTCAACCCGTACATCGGCTACAAGACCTCCACCAAGGTCGCCAAAGAGGCCCTGGAGACCGGCCGCAGCGTGTACGACCTCGTGCTCGAGCACGGCTACATGTCCAAGGACAAACTCGACGAGGCCCTCGATCCCAGGATGATGACCGCCTCGCACGACTTTATTAAATAGGAGCGATTTTTGCATCAGGCGTGACGTGATTTTTAAACGACTGATACTTGCAGCCGCCCTGCTGCCGTTTCTCGCCGCCCCGCTGGCGGCCCAGGAACTGCCCTCGCTGGGCAAGGCTTCGGAAATCACCGTCGGGGAATTCCCCAACGGTGTTTCCTATTATCTGGTAAGCAACGCAAGCCATCCCGGCTTTGCCGATTTCGCCATCATACAACCGTCACGTCCCGCTTCGTCAGACCCCCGCAAAGACCTTCAGAGCCTCCCGCACTTCCGGGACCGCAAGCCATACCGCTTCCTTGCCGACATCGGCGTGGGATACGGTGAGCGCGGGTTCATACGGCACCAGAGAGACGCCGTGGTGATGCGTTTCGCCGACGTCCCCGTATCGGACACGCCCGTCGCGGACTCCGTGCTCCTGATGCTCACGGACATCACCCTCAGCTCCCCTTACAGGCAGGCCGTCGTCATCAGCGGAGACATAAGCGTACCGGACATACGGGA
>JAFZLQ010000108.1 GCA_017551425.1 Bacteroidales bacterium
ACGTTGGGAGGGATGGAGTGAGCGAAGCGAACGGAAACTTCCGTGGGCGAGCTGCCGCCGCTGGCGTCAGCGCACAAAAAAAGAAGGTGACCAATAATCTCTTATTAGTCACCCTCTTTGATTTGCGTGCGCAGTGGATTACTCCTCTACGACGTTGAGCTTGACGTCTGCAAAGACGCCCTTGTAGCACTTGACCTTTGCCTCGAACTCTCCGAGCTCTTTGATCTCGGGGACCTCGACGTTCTTCTTGTCGACCTCGAATCCGAGATCTGCAAGGGCTGCTGCTACCTGGGCTGCGGTGACGGAGCCGTAGAGCTTGCCGCTCTCACCGACCTTGACGGCCACCTTTACTGCCTGTGCGGACAGCTTTGCTGCCTTGGCCTCTGCCTCGGCGATGTTCTTGGCCTCTTTGTGAGCCCTCTGACGGATGGTCTCCTCGTGCTGCTTGAGAGCGGAGGGGGTGCCGACTGCGGCGTATCCCTGGGGAACGAGATAGTTGAGAGCGTATCCGGTCTTTACTTCTACCACTTCACCGGCATCGCCGAGATTGGCAACATCTTTCTTGAGTATGATCTTCATAACGCTTCAATTATTTAAGGAGGTCAGTTACGTAAGGGAGGAGAGCAAGGGAACGTGCACGCTTGATAGCCTGGGCGACCTTGCGCTGGAACTTGAGGGAAGTACCGGTGATGCGGCGGGGAAGGATCTTGCCCTGCTCGTTGAGGAACTTCTTGAGGAATTCAGGATCTTTGTAATCGACGTACTTGATGCCTGCCTTCTTGAAGCGGCAGTACTTCTTCTTGCGAACCTCTACGGTAGGAGGGTTCAGATAACGGATTTCGTTGTTTTCGATAGCTGCCATGACTTATTCCTCCTCTGCTTTTACTTCAACTTCTACTTCTTCCATGATCTCTTCTGCCTTGGGGGCAGCGGCCTTTCCGGCGCGCACCTGACGACGGTGCTCTGCATAGGCGATGGAATCTTTGTCCAGGGCGACGGTGAGGAAGCGGATGATGCGCTCGTCACGGTGATACTGGGTTTCGAGGGTGGTGACAAACTGAGGGTCTGCCTTGAATTCAATCAGGTAATAGAAGCCTGACGTCTTGTGCTGGATCGGGTACGCGAGCTGCTTGAGCCCCCAATCCTCTTCGTACACGACCTCACCGCCGTTGTCGGTGATGAGCTTGGTGTACTTGGCAACCGCTTCCTTCATCTGGGTCTCAGACAAAACGGGAGTTGCAATGAAAACGGTTTCGTACTGTTTAATCATAATGTTTTATTAATAAAAAAGATTACCCCCTTTCAAAGGGGGCACAAAGATAGTTATTCTTTTGATAATTACCAACTTTTTTTTGGATTCCCGCCGTTTCCTGAAAAATGATTATTTTTGCAGACTCAAAATTTAAGCAGAATGAAGAGAATCCTCATGACCCTGGCGGCGGCGCTGCTCTGCACGCTTTCCGCACTTGCACAGAACGAAAAGGCAGACAACATCATCGGCAAATATATCTGCGGCACCGGCAAGGATGCCTACAAGGTGGAAATCACAAAGCAGGCAGACGGCAATTACAAGTGCCAGATGCTGTGGCTGGCCGATCCCCTGGACGAGAACGGCAACATTTCACTCGACACCAAGAACCCCGACAAGTCTCTCCGCAACGTGCCCATAGACAAGGTCGTACTCTTCAAAGACCTTAAGTACAACGCTGAAAAGAAGCACTGGGGCGACACCAAGATCTACGATCCCGACCGCGGCATCAAGGTCAAGGTGACCATCAACTTTGACGACCCCAAGACCCTCAAGGTGCGCGGAACCGTCCTCGGCATAGGAGAGACGGTTACCTGGAACAGAATCTAGAGAGAGTACAATCCGTCCCTCGACAGCAGATGGTCGAGGTTGCCCAGGCCGTACATCACCACTGCGGTGACTACGGCCGAATGTTCCATATACTCGGGGATGAGCTTGTTGTAAACGTCGCTCTCCGTGTGCCATATCTCGCGGTAGTCGAAGTTCCATCCGCGGGGATCCGTTTCCCTGAATGAAATAGTGGGCACGCCGTTCATCGCAAAGTAGGCGTGGTCGCTGCCTCCTGCACTGCGGGGCCTGGGACCGGCGGGGCCTTCCCTCTTCTCTACGGTGAACGGCACGTCGGAATAATCGGCTACGGGCTTGCAGACCTTGACGAAATCGTCGTACATGGCGGGCGGGACGCTTACGCTCGTGGCCATCGTCGGCCCTCCGTCGCGGTTGAAATAATTGGATATCTTCTCCAGCGGCACCGTCTTGCTCTCCACGAAGCGTTTTGACCCCAGCAGGCCGAATTCCTCCGCCGTCCAGATGCAGAACATCAGGGTGCGCTTGGGTTTGGCTCCGGAAGCGGCGAGCAGGCGTGCGGCTTCCATCGTAACGGAAGTGCCGTTGCCGTCGTCAACCGCACCGCAGCCGGTGTCGTACGAGTCGAGATGCCCGCCGGCGAGCACGTATTCGCCGGGATACTTGCTGCCGCGCATTATGCCGATGACGTTATGATACTTGACCGGCCCGCGGTAGAAATGGTTGCGGATGTCGAACTCCAGGAAGAAAGTCTCCCGGCGCTCCGCCTTGCTCCTCACCACGGCGTACTGTGCCTCGTCGAGCAGGATGTCGCAGACCTTGGGGAGGTTCTCCATGGTGATGTCGAAGCAGCCGGCGCGGTCATACATCACCTGCAGGGGCACCTTGGCGGGACGGATGAAGCCGAGCACGCCAGCCTCCTCCATCTCCTTGTAAAACAGCGCAGTAGCCTTCTCGTACGGAAGCATCTCGCGCACCGAATCACGATGCTCGAAGTTCCATCTGCGGATCTCCATATTCCGGCGGTCGATCTCTTCGTTGCGGGCTATGACGGCATTCCGCACGCTGTCCGCCTTGTGCGTCCTGTCTATGGCCATGCCGTTGGACTCGGCGTCGAGCAGCACCCAGGCTCCCTTCAGCGAGCCTTTCATACGCTCCAGTTCCCTGCGGGAATGGGGTTCGACGAGCACGTGTCCCATCTGTTTTCCGTGAGTGCCGGCGGTATAGGCAGGCGTGCCGAAGTGCAGCACCATCCCGTCTTCGCTGAGCATGCGGCCGGACCAGGGGCCGCGGTTGAAGCCGACTGCTATCTCCCCCGCTTCCTGCACCATGACCTCAAGGCCCCAGGACTCGAACTGCTCCTTGACCCAGGCTTCGGCCTCGGACAGGGCGGCGGAGCCGACTATGCGCCCGCCTATCACGTTGGCAAGATGGTCTGCGTGCTGCATGGTACGGTTGTCGGTCCTGCCAAGTTCCAGCACGGACTTGACCACCTTGTCCTGGGCCATCGCCCCTAATGCGACACTGACGGCCAGCACGACCGTCAGCATCTTCTTCAATCCATTGTGCATAAGCTACTTGACAGGGATGTTAACAAGCACCTGCTGCAGGAAGTCCCAGACTTTCTGCACCGAGGGGATGAATGCGCGCTCGTCGGGGGAATGAGGGCTCAGGAGGGTCGGGCCCATCGAGACCATGTCCCAGTTGGGATATGCGCCTGCAAGGATGCCGCATTCGAGTCCGGCGTGGATGGCCATGATGAGAGGCTCCTTGCCGAACATGTCCTTATAAACCTTCTGCATGACCGCACGAATCTCGGAATTGGCGTTGGGGGCCCATCCGCTGTAGCCTCCGGAGAAGGCGATGCGTATGCCTGCAAGACGGAAGACGGACTTCATCCT
>JAFZLQ010000109.1 GCA_017551425.1 Bacteroidales bacterium
CAAGACTGGCCTGGATGGTCATGTTCTTGCGGTCTGCGGAGTCGTGGGGGTTGGAGAAGAGCACGATGTCTTTTCCGAGAATGTTGTCTGCAGCTTTGACCTTAAGCAGACAGGCCTCGCAGGTGGGCTCTATGATGGTGGCGTCCGTGGCATGCTTGGTCCATGTCTGGCCGAGGTCGGAGGTCACATAAACTGCCCTCTTCTTGGAACCGGTCTCGTCGCGCATGTTAAGCATGATGGCTCCGGAATTCAGCTCGATTGCGGTGCACTCGCTGGTGGTTGCCCTGGCGTAATTGTGTGTGTGCCAGGTTGTTCCGTGGTCTGTGGAGTACATAATGCCGGAGTTGAGTGCGCCGTTGGCCGTCTGGTGCTGCATTGGAACGATCAGGGTGCCGTCGGACTTGGTAAAGCCGCGTCCGGGGCCCTGGAACGTCATGCGCCAGGCATCTTCCTTGACCTGGGTGGTGATGTTGATGGGATCGCACCAGGTAGCGCCGTTGTCGTCGGAATAGACCATCATATACTGGGGCGTATCGGCGATTTCGAAGCCTGTGCCGGCCCAGCTCAGAGCACGTCCTCCTGCGTGTCCGTGGGTCCAGACCGCGAAGCAGAAGATGCGCCCGGTGTTGTCGTCCACGAGCAGGCACGGGTCGCCGATGCCGTTCTCGGCTTCGGTCAGGCCGCCGTAGGTACCCATATCCATAATGATCTGCAGGGGCAGCCAGGTCTTGCCGCCGTCGGTGGAGCGCTTCATGCCCACGTCGATGTCGGCCTGGAGGTCTCCGGCGCCCTTGTAACGTACATCGTATGCCGCAAGGAGGGTGGTGCCGTCCTTGGACGTCACGAGCGCGGGGATGCGGAATGCGGATACGCTTTCCTCGGAGCCGCGGACGTTCACCTTGTCGCCGCCGGTGTTGACTATGACTCCTCCAAGATAGGTGACGGTGTTGTCCTGCTCGATCCCGTAGGACACGCCGCTCACCACAACTTCCTGAATGTCAAAGCGGAAGGCCTTGCCAAGGGGGTTGCCGTCTATCCAGAAGTTGAGGTCTATGTCGCCGGAAACGGTGGGCTTTGTGAAGCTGGTCATCGTTACGGTGCCGTCTGCGCCGGGAGCCAGGTAGTCGCTGTCCATCCAGCCGCCCTGGGCGTTCTGCCACAGGCGTACGCCCTTCACGCCGGTGAAGTCGTTGCCGGTGACCTTAACCACCATCTTCTCCAGCGTGCCGTTGGGGATGGACAGGCTGGCGATGGGATTATGGAACGATCCCTTGAGGGGATATCCGTAGTGGTTGACAATGACTTTGTCTTCCGTAGCGAAGGTGATGAAGATACGCTGGGCGGGATACTGGCTGGTGTGCCTGGGATAGTTGTATCCGGTATCCGGAGTGGCGATGTCGTAGTAGAAGGGAGCCAGCTGAACCTTCAGGGGCGATCCGTCGGCTTTGGTCTCCATCACGGTGCTGTTGCCGATCTGGTTGGAGTCGCTGCGGAGCGTGGGGTAGTTGAGGTTCAGATAGGTGGGATGCACGAAGAAGAGCTCCCTGGGCGACTTGTCGAAGACGAGGCCCGGACGGAACGGATCGAAGTGAACGAGGCTGCCCGAACTGCTGCATTCGAAGTACAGATACTCGTCGTACGTGCTGCAGAGTATGCTGGACGGAACTGCGCCGCGGTAGGGGTTGGCTATCCTGTAGCGGTTTGCGTTGAGGCTGCTCTGCTGGATGGTGACGCGCACCTTCCCGATGTCTCCTACGGAATTGTTGATCTTGGTGTCGTAGAGGTCGTCCTGGAAAATGCCGTCAACATAATCGGACCAGGTCTCCGCCTCGTAATAGGCGGGGAAGTAGATATGCTTGATTCCGGTGTTGTTGGTGAAGTAGTACGTGATGTCCGCGGAATCGTAGTAAACGCTGTAGAGCTGGATTTCCTGCGGAGCCGTCGCCGTGCCGAGCGCAACCTTCGAGCTGGCCGCCGAGATGGCGCCGCCCTTCACCTTGATGCTTTCCCAGGTGGGGGCGTCCGCTATGGCCAGATTCTTGGTGCCGGCGCCGGAGAAGTCGTCCTTGCCCATGCCGGTCACGGTGTTGCCGAATGTGACCTGGTTGTTGGACGGATTGACCGTCAGGTACATATACTGGCTTCCGTCGCCGTTGGATGCGTGCTTGAAGGCACTGATCGCTACGGTGTACGGATTCTCCATGCGGTAACGGTAGGCGTTGGACGCGTCTTTCCAGATCTTGACGGGTACGGCGAAAGGAGGGAAGCTGCTGGCTTTCCATACCATGTCGTCCACGAAACGGGCGGTGCCGAGCAGCGTCCAGGCTTCTTCCTCAGGCTTGAAGGGAATTGCCTGCGTGCGGGCGATGTGTCCGTGGGTGAGGGTGATGGGGCCGTTGGTGACTATGGTCATCTGCTTCTCGGGGGCGCCGGTCTTGCCGCAGACCAGTTTGAGCCCTGCCGGAATGGTGCCGGAAGGAACGGGGAAGTAGAAGGTGTAGTCTCCCGTAATTCCCGTGAAACTCAGGGTGAGGCTGCCGGATGCGCCATCCTGCGCGCCGTCCTGCGTGATGGCGCCGGACGATACGGAGAACGGGCCGCTGAATGCTGCAGACTCTGAGCTGATGGAGATGAAGTCCATTTCCGAAGTGACGTTGGTCACGGGAATAGCCAGCACCGCCGTCATGGGGTAGAAGGCGTAATCGCCCTCGGTATCCCTGAAGCCCATCATGGGAACGACGGCCAGAGGGTTGTCAACAGGGTGCTTGATTACAGAAGGCAGGCTGACGGTGATGTCAGAACCGCTGATGCTCCAGTCGGCCTTGTATCCGGCCTGTGCGGCTTCGTCCGATCTGGAGGGGTAGAACGCCCAGTCGGACAGGCTCGCGCCGGGGTTGGAGGCCAGGACGGAGGCCACGGTGGGCTCGCTGGATGCGTCTGTGAAGGTTGCCTTGGCTCCTGCCTCGGTGGAAACGAAGCACACGGGGGTATAGGTGGAGCCGGTGTTTACGGCAACATCTATCTTGTCTCCCTTGAGCCAGTTGAAGACCGCCTTCCCTGCGGAATTGTCCACGACGTAGCCGGTCTTCGAAATGGCGTCCGCCATGTATGCGGATAGGGTGGTGCTTTCGACGACGGTGGCGCGCTCGGCGATCCTTGCCGTACAGCAGGTAGCCAGGAAAAGGACTGCCGGCAGTAAAATGGGGATAAAACTCTTTTTCATGGCGCGTCAGATTAATCCGTCGAACGGAAGGTTGGTGTCGTCTATCGGCATGTCGGAACCGGTGAGGTCATCGGATTCCGCCAGCATGTGCCGGGGCTCCAGAAGTGCTTCCTGGAGCTCCGGTTTGCGGTATTTGTGTAATACGTGCATGTTGTTACATGTTGACTTTTACGCGTTTGCCGTCGTACTGCACGGCCCAGAGGCTGTTGCCCGAGAGGGATACGCTCAGAGGGACCGAGAAGTTGAACAGGTTGGAGAAGTACAGCAGGTCTCCGGAGCTGTCGGAGCCGCGGCGCACCTCCACTGCCACCGCCTGGTCGCAGTCCTTGAGGGTGACCTTGGTGCCGCTTACGGTGGCGGAAGGAGTCTTGGTGATGGTCACCTTGTCCCTGTACTGGGTGTAGAGGCCCATGTCGCTGTATGTGACGCCGCCGTAGCTGGTGCGGTCCTCAAGATACTGCATTGGAGCGGCCTTGGGGAGGTTCATGTCGCGCACGCGGGCTTTGGAAGCGTTGATCATGGCGTCGGTTACGGTGTAACGGGTCTCGCCGTACTGGCTGTACGTCTGGTCGATGGTGCGGAAGAAGCCCCATGCGTCGAAGAATTCAGTCAGGTCCTGACCGGCCACGACGCAGCAGGCCTCGTAGTATTCCAGCTGGCACAGACCGGCGTTCTCGGCCCTTCCGTAATAGGACAGCGCGCTCTGGTTGGGCAGCTGGTGTCCGTTGCGGAAGTAATTGAACAGGGCGGGGAAGAAGTCGCTCTTGTAGCCGCAGAGGTGGTAGTAGTTCCACAGCTGCCAGTTGAGCCTCATGTGCACCGCAGGGTCTTCTCCCTGGTAGTTGCCGTCTCCGAGCACTGCCCAGGGGCGCTTGGCCGCATAGTCGTTGGCAAGTTTCTCGAGCCTCTCGCCGCGGGAGCGTATGCTCTTGTAGAACTTGTCTCCTGCGAGCTTGTAATTGGCGTAGTTGGAGAAGAGGTTGTTGGAACTCTCGGTGGTGGAACGCCAGTTGATGGCCATCTGGTTCACGTGGCCCATTTCGTGGGCGGGGCCCCAGATGTTGCAGACCCATCCGTCGTCTTCTCCTGCCTTGAGGAGGCTGTCCTCGTCGCAGATCCAGTTGATGGTGCCTGCGCCGAACTGGACGCGGCGGTTGGATGCGTTCATGTAAACGTCGGGGTTGGTACTGGTGACGGCCAGCATGTGGTTGTTGAACCACTCGACCTTGTCCAGGCCCATGAGCTCAAGCTCCCACTTGACCAGGTTGTCCCAGGCGCCTATGCCTCCGCGTATGCTGTTGGGGAAGTCGGAGCGCAGCTGGTTGGTGTGGAAGAGGAACATGCACTTTTCGCCCTTGATCATGAAGTACTTGTAGGTACAGCGGTTGATGAGCTCCTTGTAGCGCTCGTCCGTATGGCGTGCCGGGTCGAAGTATCCCTGAACCGTGCCGCATCCGGGGAGGATGTGCACCTTGACGTCCTGGAAGTTCTTGAGGGACACCTCGTTGTCTTCCGGAGTGGTGTTCATCACGTAGAGCATGCCGTCGGCGGTGATGCGCACGTTGTTGATGCCTGCGGTAAGGTCTGTGATCTGGTCTACGTATTCGGTCTCGCCGGCGCCGCCGTAGTTGGGACCGTATTCGCTTTCCTCGCCGTAAACGGCTATGCTGACCTTCTGGTTTGCGGGAATCTTGTCAACGCACACGATGATGTCCTGGCCCGAGTGTACCTCGATACCGGTGGGGTTGTTCATCGAGGTGTAGTACTGCATGACGAGCTTGCGGTTCACGCGGCTGTCCGAGTACGGCTCGTAGCTGTGGATGCGGAAATCCTTCTCGTTCTCGTTGTAGCTGTCGTTGAACAGCGGCATTGCTACGTTGGTGGCGAGGTAGGGGGCCACGGCGTTCATCTGGATGATCTCCTTCTTGGTGACGCCGTCACGCAGCTCGGAGCAGGAAAGGTCGGTGAAGATACGGCCGATCCAGTCGTTGACCTCGGAACGGTTGGAGTTGTAGAACTCGACCTCGGCGCAGCAGATGTACTTGCCGTCTTCGTAATCGTCGGAGTTGAAGTCTCCGGTGAGGATTTCGATCTTGACCCAGGATGCGTTTTCGAGAGGCTGGTCGAAGTTGGCCGTCTGGTAGCCGCCGCGTCCGCCGAAGTCGTACTTCTTCACGAAGGTGTATTCGTCGGTGGGGTTGACCTTGTAATAGACGTTGAACTCGCCGATCTGGCCGCGGTAGTGGTAGCCGCTGGCGCTCATGCGGTGCCTGATGTTCAGGTAGTCGATGCGCATGTCTCCGTTGAACTCGAACTCCCAGGTGAGAGGGAATACGGTTCCGCCGTTGTCGCTGCCGGTGAGGGAGTGGTAGAAGGTCTCGTAATTGCCGTCGATGAGGGCGCCGAGGCCGTTGCTGTACGGGCTTTCCGCCACCTGGTTGTCGCGCACCTGCAGGGCGCGGACCCTCTCGCTGGAGAAGACCTCGGTGGAGGTGATGGAGATGCTGTTCTGGGTGATGACGAGCTTGGTGTCGGCCTCGCTGTCTGCGGCGTCGGTAGCCTTGAGCGATACGGTGGCCTCACGCTTGTCGGGGAGCTCGTTCACGTCTATCTGGAAGGACAGGCGTGTGGTGGCGAAGCTCTTCGAGACGGACAGGCCGTTGAAGCGGATCCAGTTCTCGCCGTCCTCGGAGTTGAACACGGGCTTCTGCAGCAGGCTCTCGTCGAGCTGCACGTTGGAAACTATGTCAACGGAGAGCAGACCGCCCTCGGGGCCGATGGAGGCGTCCTTCACTATGATGGCGGGACCGTAGCCGGTCTGCACCACGGAAAGTATGTACTCGTTCTTGCCGGCGGTTACGGAAACCTGGGCGCGGCGGAGCTGCTCCTTGTCCGTATTGTCGGTGACCGCGATCATGACGCCCTTCTCGGCGTTGAGGCTGCGGCCGACGCGGCACCACTCGGCATTGGACTCGAAGACCCACTGGTCTTCAGGGATGTTCGTGACGACGGGGATGAAAGCCACCTGGGCATTCTGGTCGAGGGCTATGACGGAATAAGCGTCTTTGTCGATCAGGAATGTGTCGGGGGCAAGCGTGTCGCCCTTTTCGTCGATGCAGGAAAGGGCTCCGGCGAATGCCATCGCGAGGATACCTATTCTTTTAAGTATTGATTTCATGGGCTTCACTAATTATCGGTTCCTTTGAGTGTGATTTCCGCTACTGCGGTGAAGGCTCCGGAACTGGGGACGCGGAGGTCGCCGGCCTTGGATTCCGCCACACCGAAGCGGATGTACTTGAACGTTGAGCTGTGCTTCATCACGGGGAGCTCGATCCACTGGCCCGCGACGGATTCTGCCATGGCTGCGTTTGCTACGTCGCCGTTTTCAATCACGGTCCAGCTGCTGCCGTCGTTGCTCACGCCTATGACCACGTGGGTGGGAACGCCGTTGGCGTTGCCGGAACGGGTCTCGTAGGAAAGCACGATGGCCTTGAGCGGGCTCTTGAGGGAGATGTCTGCATACACGCCATAGACGGGATCGGGATCGGTGACCTTGCTGCTCCAGGGAGAGTGCCAGTAGGTGGCGTCGTTGCCGTCCACGAGGGCGGGGGCGCCGTCGCCGTCACCGCTCTGGTTGTGGCTGACGGAGATCATGTCGGAGGTGATGGTGATCTCGTCGGGATCCAGGCGGACGTTGAGGATGAACGCGTTCTTGGCGGGGTCGATGCTGAACTCCTTCTTGGAGCAGGAGGTGATGAGGATGGGGAGTGCGTACTCCGTCATCATGCCCATGCCCTCGCGGGAAATCTCAACGTCGAACGATGCCTCGAGGGCGCCGGATGCGAACTTGATATCCGTAGCGGAGAGCTTGTAATTGGCTGCGGGAAGGAGCTCGTAGCTCTTGCCGTTGACGTTGTTGTAGTCGTTGAGCCACTCCTCGCTGCCGGGGGCCAGGGTGCAGGAGAAGTCCCAGAGGTTCTCCTCCATGTTGAGGCTGACAGTGTTGTGATAGGTCTGTTTGGTAGGGCTCGAGCTGGAATAGCTGTGGCTCTCCACTCCCGATGTGAGGAAGCTCACGTAAGGGACCTCGATGCCCGGCTTGAGG
Organism: Bacteroidales bacterium; assembly: GCA_017551425.1. The sequence continues at coordinate 7,329 of JAFZLQ010000109.1, forward strand.
ACTATCAGGTTGATGTCGTCGGAGACCCTCTCCTTGGCGAACACCTGGAGACCGAGTACGTATTCGGCCTCGGGATTCTTCTCCATGAGGGCGCTCAGGTCAACGGTCTTGAGGCTCAGGTACACGACCTTGTAGAGATCGTCTTCGCCGAATTCAAGATCGACCTTGGCCTGCTCGGAAAGAGGGTTGCGGTTTGCGTCCACGAAGGAATACAGGCTCTCCGGTATGAGGGAGTAGGACGTCTCGTACTTGGTATTGTACATCGCCATCTGGGCCTCGTCGAAGGGGATGACGACCGCCGATGCGGTGCTGTTGAGCTTGCTGCCGGCCTTGCACACGGGAATGCGGTAGAGACCGTCTTCTCCGGTGCGGTAGAGGGTCAGGGACTGCTCGCCGCCGTTGCGGAAATATACCATCGTGCTGAATTCATCCAGATTGTCGCCGCGGTGGTCTTCGCAGGCGCCGGCAAATAGCAGCGCCGCTCCCGCAGCAAGAAGGCAAATAAATGGACGTATATTCATAATTCGTTGTCTTTTAGCGTTTTACCATCCATAGTTCTGGGTGAGGATCTTGTTGCGGTCAAGCTCTCTCTGGAGGAAAGGATAGAGGTAGTGGTTGTTGCGGAAGACTCGGGTTTCCACAACTTTGCGGACCCACATTTCGGCGGGGACGGTGGTGGCGCCGCGGTCTCCCTTGACGCTGGTGTCGAGGCCATAGACGGGACCGTTCAGAAGCTCGGGACCCTGCAGCCAGGTGCGTACGTCGAAGTAGCGGTGGCCTTCCTGTGCAAGTTCAACCTGACGCTCGCGGTGGATGTACTCGATGAGTTCCTCGATGCTGGCGTTGGGGTAGATTTCGGTGATGGGCGCCATGCCGCTGCGGGCGCGGAGCTCGTTCCAAAGCTGCATCGCCAGGTCGTAATCGACATCGTTGCCGCTTACGCCGGCGGCCTGGCATTCAAGCACTGCCTCGATGTAGTTGAGGTAGATCTCCGCATAACGGAAGGTGGGGAAGGTTATGTTGCCCCACTGGCCCTGGTAGGAGTCGAGGGTGTGGTCGTACCACTTGTTCACAAGGTATCCGGTGATGGGATAGTCGTGGGTGGTGTGTCCTACGGCACCGTCGGCGAAGATTGCGCGTCCCACGGCCTCGCCGTGCTTCCATCCGCTGCCGGGATAATATACGGTCACGTAGAAGCGGGGCTCGCGGTTGGCGTACATCCTGGGGGAGTTGGAGGTGGCGTCGGAATCGGAGGTCTTGAGGGCCTTCAGGAACGGGTTGACGATGGATGTGATTTCGAACTCGCGCTCTGCGGAAGGATATCCGGAACGGGAATCCACCAGAGGGGATCCGCTGCGGTCGTATCCGGTGATGGGATAGCGTCCGTCCGCCATGGCGTAGCTGTCGACGGAACTCTGGGTGGGACCCCATCCGCCGTATGCCGTACCGGTGGCGATGTCGGTGGGAGTGGTGTGCACTCCGAAGGTCCAGCGGTTCTGGTATCCGCCGCCGCAGTAGATCAGCTCGTCGTTCCAGTTCTCCTGGAATACGCCGTAGTAGTTGAGGTACGGGTTGGTGGGATCGTCCTTGTCTTTGTAGAGGCTATAGACGCCCAGGTCGATGACCTTCTTTGCAGACTGGGCCGCGAGCACCCATTTCTGGGGATCGGACTCGACGGGGAAGAGGTTCTTGCCGCTGAGCTCGGGGAACTGGTCTGTCTCCGGATTGCGGACGGTCCTGTAGAGCGGATTTCCGTTGAACAGGGGACGTGCGGAATAGAGATGCAGGCGGGAGAGGACTGCGAGCGCCGCGCCGCGGGTAGGCAGGCCGTAATTGGCACTGGTGTGCGTTGCGGGCAGGTTCTCCGCGCAGTAGGTCATTTCTTCGGTTACGTAATCGACGCATTCCTGCCATGTGTTGCGGGGCCTCTGGAGCTCCTGGGTGGTGGCGGTGAAGTCGAGGATTTCGTCGCCGAGCAGGAAGACGGGGCCGTAGTCGCGCATGAGAAGGAAATACGAGTAGGCGCGTGCCCAGCGGACGCTGTCGTACCAGAGCTGGAGCTGTGCCTTACGGGCGGAATCGCTCTCCAGGACGGGGTCTGAACAGTCCTTAACGTTCTTGAGGAAGATGGTGCAGTCGTGGATGCACTCGTAGCGGGAGTTGAAACGGTCGTTGGGAACCGTAGTGGCGTTCCATGAACCGAAGTTGATGTAACGGTAGTTATAGTTCCAGGTCATCGAGGCCTCGTCGGTGGCGCCGAGATAGGGAACCGTGTACAGGTTGGTGGCGTCGTTCGGGAGGTAGCCCATGCAGTTGAAGAAGTACTGCTTGGTGTAGTTGAAGGAGGCCCAGATCTTCTCTTCGGTCAGCTGCTCGTCCTCCTGACGGTCGAGGAAACTGTCGCAGGAGCAGAGGGCGGCGGCGCAGAGAACTGAAAGTGCTATTCTGTAAAGTATATTGTGTTTCATTTCCTTGTCCTCCATATTCTAGAAGTTTGCATTGAGACCGAAGGAATAGACCCTGTTGTTCGGGTAAGAGGCGCCCTGGCCTCCGCCCTGTTCGGGATCCCACAGGTTGAACTTGGAGAAGGTGAGCAGGTTGCTTCCGGAGATGTAAACCCTTAGCGACTGGATTATGCCGATGCGCGCCAGCACGGTCTTGGGAATGTTGTAGCCCATCTCGAAGTTCTTCAGGCGCAGGAAGCTGCCGTCCCTCTGCCACCAGGAAGAAGTCTGCTGGTTGTTGGAGGAACCGGCGGCGGAACCCACGGAGAGGCGGGGATAAAGGGCATCCTTTGCGCGGGAGAGGTCTTCTCCGTTGTTGGTGAGCCTGTCCCAGCCGTTCTCCCATACGTCCAGCTGCACGGCGGAACGGCCGATTGCGGTGGAGGAGAAGGGAGAGGTGAGGGATGAACCGCTCACGAAGAAGTTCACGTTGCCAATGCCCTGGAAGAAGACGTTGATGTCGAATCCCTTGTATTCGGCGTTCATGCCGAAGCCGTAGGTGATTTCCGGGAGGTTGGTGAAACCGAGGTAAACCTTGTCGTCTGCGTCGATGCGGCCGTCACCGTTGATGTCCTGGTACTTGATGTCGCCCACGCGGTACTCGCCGAAGGTCTGCACAGGGGAGTTGGCGATTTCTTCCTCGCTCTCGAAGAGGCCGATGGCGACGAGCCCCCAGGGCTGGCTGGCTCCTACGCCGTAGGGCTTGCCGATGCGGTTCTGGTAGAGGTACTTCCAGTCGGGCTCGTCGTTGTTGACGAGGTTGTTGCGGTTGTAGGTGAAGTTGCCGCGGGCCGCCAGGTAGAGGTCTCCCACCTGCTTGTGGTATTCCATGGACATGTCAACGCCGCGGTTGCGGGTCTCACCCACGTTTACGTAAGGGAGCTTGTCTCCGTTCTGGTAACCTGCGATACCCGGCAGACCGCCGCGCTGCATGAGGATGCCGTAACGGTGGGAGTCGAAGTAGTCGGCCATGACGCGGAGGCTGTGCCAGAGCTCGAACTCCACGCCGGCGTTGAGCTTGAGTTCCTCTTCCCATGAGAAGTTGAGGTTCTCGGGACGGCCGATGGCCAGACCGTAGCCGCCGTTGCCGCCGGTCTCGCCGAGGGTGGCGTAGTTGCCGGTGATGACGGTGGGGAGGTACAGCCATCTTGCGCCGCCTATCTGGTCGTTACCTACCTTTCCGTACGAGCCCTTGAGCTTGAACATGTTGACGGTCTTGCTGAGGGGCTCCCAGAAGCTCTCTTCGGAGATAAGGTAACCGGCGGAAACTGCGGGGAAGAAACCGAAGCGGTGCCCGGGGGCGAAGTTCTCGGAGCCGTTGTAACCGACGTTGACCTCTGCGAAGTAGCGGTCCTTGAAGGCGTAGGTCACACGGCCTGCGATACCCTGGTTCTTGTAAGGGAGGGAAGTGGTGTCGCTTCCGCCGAGGGTGGTACGCTTGATGGAGTGGTTGTACAGGAACATTCCGCCCACCCTGTGCTCTCCGAAGAGACGGTTGTAGGTGAGCGATCCCTCAAGGTAGGTGTTCATGCTGCTGGAGCCGCTGGCGCCGTAGCTGAGGGTGGTGCTGCCTTCCACGATAGGGTCGCCGAACACGAGGTTGCCGTCTTCGTCACGCTCCTGCGCATGGTACTGGCGGGGCGTCTTGGTACGGCTCTGGTACTGGTAGTTCCAGGCGTCCCAGGAGAACTTCATGTTGCCGGAGAGGCCCTCCAGGGGCTCCCAGAGCTTGCCGAAGTCCTGCGTGAGGCTGATGACCGACTGGGCGCTGTTGGTGAACGACTCGGCGTAACCGGTGTGGGCCAGGAGGTTCCA
>JAFZLQ010000110.1 GCA_017551425.1 Bacteroidales bacterium
ATAATCCGGGAAGTGTGCGTAAAAACTGTGCGTAATTTCGTAACCCCTTGATTACCAATGTAAATTGTTGAGATAGAAGGACTCGAACCCTCACTGACAGAGCCAGAATCTGTAGTGCTACCATTACACCATATCTCAATGTTGGGACTGCAAAGGTACAATTCTTTTGATAAATTGCAAAATTATTTTGCAGCAATCAACACAACTGCCCAAACTTCGCAGCCTTCGCCCCTTCCAACGAATCCCAGACGCTCCGTGGTGGTGGCTTTGACGCTCACCGCATCTGCACCCACGCCGCACACTCCGGCCAGGCATTCACGCATCTGAGGCACCAGAAAACCGATCTTCGGCGCCTGCAGGGCGATCGTGATATCGGCGTTCACCAGCTCCCAGCCTTTCTCCCGCACCAGGGTCATCACCCTGGCGAGGAGGATCTTGCTGTCTATACCGGCAAACTCGTCGGATGTGTCGGGAAACAGGTGGCCGATGTCGCCGAGGGCGAGGGCGCCAAGGAGCGCGTCGCACAGGGCGTGGATGGCCACGTCACCGTCGGAATGGGCGACGAAGCCCACGGGAGATGGCACCTGCACTCCGCAGAGCCACATGGGGAGACCCTCGCGGAGTTGGTGAACGTCGTATCCTTGGCCTATACGGAATTGCATACGTTTAGAGATTCTTCGACTCGCTTCGCTCGCTCAGAATGACAGAGGGAGGCTTCACTTATAATGACAAAAGGGCGCTCAGAATGACAGAGGAAAACTCAGACTGACAGAGGAAAACTCAGACTGACAGAGGAAAACTCAGACTGACAACCGGTAGACTATTCTGCAAACCTGTAGCCACCCTCGGCTCCATAAGAGGGAGGGGCCCATTTATGGGAGGGGTCGCGAAGCGACGGTTTGCAGAAAAGTCTACCGGTTGTCTAATCATTACACGATTCCGGAAAATCCGAGGAACGCCAATGCCATGATTCCCACGGTGATGAAGGCGATGGGGAGCCCCTTGAAGGCGGCGGGCACGTTGCTGCGGGCAAGCTGCTCGCGCATGCCGGCGAAGAGCACCATGGCCAGGCCGTAGCCGAGGGAAGTCGCTATTGCATAGACGGTTGCCTCGGCAAGGTTCATCATGTGAGGGCCGCTGCCGAAGTTGAACTCCTTGGACACCACGGTGATGGCGACGCCAAGCACGGCGCAGTTGGTGGTGATGAGCGGCAGGAAGATACCCAGGGCCTGATACAGCGACGGGCTGATCTTCTTCAGCACGATCTCCACCATCTGCACGAGGGACGCGATCACCAGGATGAACGCGATGGTCTGCAGGAACTCAAGGCCGAAGGGCACCAGGAGATAGCGGTTCAACAGATAGGTGACCACGGTAGCCAGCGTGATGACAAAGCATACTGCGCCTGACATGCCGGTGGCGGTGGACAGCTTGTTGGAGACTCCCAGGAAGGGACATACTCCGAGGAACTGCGCAAGGACGATGTTGTTGACGAACACCGCCGAAACGATTATGAGCAAATATTCCATAACTATCTCTTGGCCAATTTGTTGAACAATACCATCAGGTACCCGAGAACGATGAATGCACCGGGTGCCATCACAAAGGCGAGGATGCCGTCGCCGGCGATGAACTTCCAGCCGAACACGCTTCCGCTGCCAAGGATCTCACGCACTATGCCGATCACCATGAGCGAAACCGTAAAGCCGAGTCCGATGCCTATGCCGTCCAGGGCCGAATCGCCTACCGAATTCTTGTTGGCAAAGGCCTCTGCACGGCCCAGGACGATGCAGTTCACCACGATGAGTGGAATGAACAGGCCCAGGGTTTCATATACCTCGGGCACGTAAGCCTGCATGAGAAGCTGCAACAGGGTAACGAACGTGGCGATAACCACGATGTAAACCGGAATATGCACCTTGTCCGGCACCAGCGGGGCAATCAAAGAAATGACTATATTGCTGAGAATCAGCACGAACATGGTCGCAAGACCCATTTCCAGGCCGTTCATGGCGCTGGTCGTGGTAGCGAGCGTGGGGCACATGCCGAGCACCAGCACGAATGTAGGGTTCTCCTTGAGAAATCCCTTTGTAATCAAACCCAACTTACTCATCGCCCTTCAGTTTAAGATAAACGTTGTAAGCGTTAGCAATCGCCGCGGTGTAGGCCCTGGAGGTGATGGTGGAAGCGGTAATGGCATCCACCTCGCCGCCGTCCTTGCGGACCGCGAGTTTGCGCGCTGCGGGATCCCAGCCTTTGAACTGGTCTATGAAGGAAGTCTCTGTGGTGCACTTGGCGCCGAGGCCCGGAGTCTCGCTGTGCGAGAGCACTACCGAGTTGACCACCAGGCCGCTGCCGTCGATGCCGACCATCAGCGTAAGGGGGCCGCCGAAGCCCGCCACGGAAGAAATCACGGCGATGCCGGATCCGGGAACGTCGTAATAGGAATACTCGACTCCCCCGGCCTCTACCGACTTGAGTTCGGGCTGCACGGAGAACTCGGGAAGTACGCGGGCGATGGAAGCCGCCGTCTTTGCGGCCTGCGCCTCTGCGATGGGACCGCTGGTCATGGCGTACACGCCGCCCAGAAGGGCCGAGCACACGAGACACACGGCCGTGAGGCTCAATGCCATGTTTACGAGATTGGATTTAGCTGCCATATCTATGCCCTCCCGTACTTTTTCTGGTGGAACGCCCTGTTGATGAGCGGAACGAAGCAGTTCATGATGAGAATGGCGAACGACATTCCCTCAGGATACGAGCCGAAGTAGCGTATCATCATGACTATCACGCCGATACCGACGCCGAACACCACTCCGCCCCAGTTGCTCATGGGAGACGTCACATAGTCGGTGGCCATGAAGAGGGCGCCGAGCAGCACGCCGCCGGTGAGCAGGTTGAAGCCTATGCCGGTGTAATGCGCGGGATCGACCGCATTGAACACGCCGGAGATCAGGGTGATGGTAAGGATTATGCTGAGCGGGATCCAGGGCTTGACTACCCTGCGGATCAGCAGGTAGCAGAAGCCGACGATCAGCGCTATTGCGGAAATCTCACCGGCGGAGCCGCCGATGTCGCGCAGCAGCATGCCCATGCTCAGTTCGTGGGACGCAAGGATGTCGGGAATGGTGGAACCGGACTTGAGGCCCTCCTTGATGATGGAAAGCGGGGTGGAACCGGTAACCGCATCGACAGCGCTGAACGAACGTACAGGCATCGTCCAGTTGGTCATCTGCACCGGGAACGACACCAGCAGGAACACGCGTCCGGTGATTGCCGGGTTGAAGATGTTCTGCCCGAGGCCGCCGAAGGACATCTTTGCCACTCCGATGGCCACCAGCGCGCCAATGAACACTATCCACCAGGGAGTGGTGCAGGGCAGGTTCATGGCCAGCAGCAGACCGGTTACGAGCGCCGACGAGCCGTTGAAAAGCGAGGGACGCTTGAAAAGGAAGCGTGCGATGAGCCACTCGAGCCCGACGCAGCTTATGCAGCTGATTGCGAGCACAAGAAGCTCCGACCATCCGTAGAACAGGAACGAGACAAGTATCGCGGGCACCAGCGCAATGATCACATCACGCATGATTCCGTCCGTTGATGCGGGGGAATGGAGGTGCGGCGAAGGGGAAACAATAACTTTATCCATAGGTTCCGTTATTTTTTAGCGTTTCTTGCCCTGATGACCGCCATCACCTGGCCCTTGGCCTGGCGGATGTTGTCCAACAGGGGGATGTAGGCGGGACAGCTGTACTGGCAGCAACCGCATTCAATGCAATCCTGTGCGGCGTTCTGCTCGAGGGCGGGCACGTCGCCGGCCGCATAGAGCGACTTGAGAAGGAAAGGCTCGAGGCCCATGGGGCAGGCGTCTGCGCAGCGTCCGCAGCGTATGCAGTTGCCCTCGGGCCTGCGCTCGGTTGCGCCTCCCAGATAGAGGATGGACGAGGAACCCTTGACGGTGGTGGCATCGAGATTTGCGATGGCCTTGCCCATCATGGGACCTCCGCTCACCATCTTGACGGCTCCCTCGGGAATGCCGCCGGCGTACTCGGCGATGAACGACAGAGGCACGCCGATGCGGAAGAGGTAGTTGTGCTGCTTCTCCACGGGGAGGCAGTCTCCGGTGACCGTCAGCACATTGGTAATCAAAGGCTTGTTCTTCTGCACAGCCTCATATACGGCGAGCGAGGTGGCGACGTTCTGCACCACGGCGCCCACGTCTATGGGCAGGCCGCCGGACTTTACCTGACGGTGCATCACGGCGTCTATGAGCTGTTTCTCACCGCCCTGCGGGTAACGCTTCCTGAGCACCGCAACCTCCATCTTGGGATATCCCAGCCTGGCGACGGATGCGCGTGCCGCGGCGATGGCCTCGGGCTTGTTCTCCTCTATGCCGATGACGCAGCGGCAGCCTCCGAGCACCTTCTGCATGATGGCGGCGCCCACGACTATCTCGTCTGTACGCTCAAGCAGGATGCGGTAGTCGCTGGTGAGGAAGGGCTCGCACTCGGCGCCGTTGAGAATGAGGCAGTCTGCGGTCTTTCCGGGCGGCGGATTGAGTTTGACGTGGGTGGGGAAGGTCGCGCCTCCGAGGCCCACCACGCCGTTCATCTTGATGCGGTCGAGGATGAAGTCCCTGTCTTCGGGGACCTTGGTCACGAGATCCGGGGTGAGGTCTATGCCCTCTGCCCACTCGTCACCCTCGACGGCAATCTCTATATGCATCTGGTTGAAGCCTGCGAGGTCTTTGCGGGGGCCGATGGACTTGACGGTACCGCTTGCCGGGGAGTGGATGTAGGCCGATATGAATCCGCCGGGTTCGGCGATTATCTGGCCCGTCTTGACTGTGTCGCCCACTGCGACGACGGGCTTTGCCATCGCCCCAAGGTGCTGGAACATGGATACATACACCTTGTCTGGCAGAGGCAGGACCTCGATCTTGCGCTCGCGGGCAATCTTGCTGTCGGCGGGATGGATGCCGCCGATGGAGAATGTCAGTTTAGCCATTGCTTTCCTCCTTTTTTACTTCTGCTTCCGCGGGCTTCGCCGCTTCCGCCGCGGCTTTTGCGGCCTCGGCTGCCTTTGCCTTGCGGTCTGCAATGCGTTTCTTGACGGCGTCTTTGTCAAGCTCTTTGGGGAAGCCTGTGCCATGGATGGCGCCGGTGGGGCATACGGCCTCGCACTCGCGGCAGAGCTTGCACTTGGTGTAGTCGATGTAGGCGACGTTGTCCGCCACGGTGATGGCGCCGTGGGTACAGGTCTTCTCGCACAGGCCGCAGCCTATGCAGGCCGATGCGCAAGCCTTGCGGGCGACGGGGCCCTTCTCCTTGTTGACGCAGCTGACGTACTCCCTCATGCCTCTGGGGCCCTTGCCGCGAAGCTCGATGATGCGCTTGGGGCAGGCGGCCACGCACTTGCCGCAGGCGGTGCACTTGCTTTCATCGACCACCGGAAGGCCGGAGACGGGATCCATGCCGAGTGCTCCGAACTGGCAGGCGGCGACGCAATCGCCGCAGCCCAGGCAGCCGAAGAGGCAACCGGTGTCTCCACCGTACAGGGCGGCCTTGACCTTGCAGCTCTGAGCTCCCTGATAGGTGTTGATGCGGGGACGGACGGCGCAGCTGCCGTTGCAGCGCACCACCGCCACAAGAGGGGCGGCCTCCTTCACCTCGCAACCGAGGATGGCGGCGACCTTCTTCATGACATCGCTTCCGCCGACGGGACAGTAGTTGGCGTCGAGGTTGCCGGCCTTCACCGCGGCATCGGCGAATGCGCGGCATCCGGCGAACCCGCAGCCGCCGCAGTTGGCGCCGGGAAGGGTCTTTTCAATTTCGTCTATCCTGGGGTCTTCCTCAACCCGGAACTTCCTGGCGATCCAGAAGAGCACCAGACTCAGCAGCAGGCCGAGGACCGTAAGGACGACGACGGTCCAGATGATTGTATTGGTCATTTCAGGTAAAATGTGTATTCTTTGCTTAACTTGCCCCGGAAGAGGAAGATAACCAGGTAGCACAGCAGCACTGCGCCGATGGCTCCCAGGCCCGCCCAGAGCTCCCCTACGCCGGCTAAGTTGAGCGTGAAGAGCGTGACGAACAGCACCACCAGGGGCAGCCCGTAGGCTATGAAGACGGCCTTGTAGCCCATTGCCTTGCGCAGGGCCACCTCAACCTCGTCGCCCACCTTGCGGGGAATCCAGGCGCTGGTGCGCACCTGCACCTCCTTGACCTTGGCGTCTCCGAGGCTGCAGAGCCCCTTTGCATGGCAGGCCGAACAAGCAGACTCCGAGATTATCTCTATGGTGGTAATCTCGGGGTCTATGGCTGTGATTATTCCTTTATGGGTGATTTCCTCCATCAGAATTCCGGACTGGGGCCGAAGCCGCCGTAATCACCCCCGCGATAAGGGGTTTCGTCGGAGTTCATGGCGGACTGGACCTGCCGCATGGCAAGGCTGTCGAGCGCCTCGTCCATCTCCAGGAAGCGGATGCGGTCGCTCTTGAAGATCATGTCGATGTCGCGGGTCTCTCCGTTACGGTGCTTGGCAATTATTATCTGTGTCTTCTCGCGGTCTTCTATGTTCTCGCTCAGGCCGACGTAATCGGGCCTGTGGATGAAGATGACCATGTCTGCGTCCTGCTCGATGGAGCCGGATTCGCGAAGGTCGCTCAAGAGGGGCTTGCCTGCGCTGCCGGCACGGGTGACGGCCTGGCGGGAGAGCTGGCTCAGCGCGATGATGGGGATGTCCAGTTCCTTTGCGGTGGCCTTGAGCGTACGGGAAATGGCGGCGACCTCCTGCTCGCGCATGGCCTTGAGTTCCACGGGGCCCTGCATCAGCTGCAGGTAGTCCACCACGATGAGGCGGACGCCCTTGTTCTTCACGAGGTTCTTGGCCTTTGTGCGGAACTCGTTTATGGACATGCCGGGAGTGTCGTCTATGTAGAACGGGGCCTTGGAGAGGTTGCGGAGCTTGAACTCAAGCTGCTCCCACTCGTAAGGCTCCATCTTCACGCTGCCCTTTATCTTGTCTGCGGAGAGGCCCGACTCGCTGGTCATCAGACGCTTGACGAGCTGCTTGCAGGACATTTCGAGGGAAAACACGGCCACAGGATAGTGGTGGTCGACCGCCGCATTTCGGGCGATGTTGAGGGCGAACGCCGTCTTACCGACGGAAGGGCGGGCGGCCAGGATTATAAGGTCCGACTTCTGCCAGCCGTTGGTGATGCGGTCTATGCTCACGTAGCCCGACGGCACGCCGCTGAGCCCCTCGCTGTTCTGCTGCTCCTGGATATCGTTCATCGCCTCGTTGATGATGCTGCTGATATCCTGCACCTCCTTGCGCACGTTGCTCTGGATGGCGTCGTACACCTTGGTCTGCGCCTTGTCTATGAGGTCGTCCACATTGATGGACTCGTCGTAGGCGTCTTTCAGGATGTCGTATGAGGCGGTGATGAGGTCCCTCTGTATGGTCTTCTGCTTGAGTATCTTGACGTAATACTCCATGTGCGCGGCGCTGCCCACTTTCTCCGACAGGCCGGCGAGCATTGCGGGTCCGCCGACGGTTTCCAGGTCTCCCCTCTCCTGAAGACGGTTGCTTACGGTGATGATATCTACCGAGGTGTGCTCATAGACGAGGGTCCCCATGGCCTCGAAGATCATGCGGTGGCGCTGGTCGTAGAAGCACGAAGGGGTCAGTTCCTCCATGGCCATATCGACGCAGGAGGCCTCGAGGAGCATGGCGCCGAGGACTGCTTCCTCGACGTCGAGGGCCTGAGGGGGCTTGTTGCCCATCTCGAGCCCCAGGGTGTCGAGGTTGGCGGCCTGGACCTTCTTGCGGGGAGCCGGCATGGCTTACTCGGCTTTGGGAGTTGCGACGATGATGCGGCCGCAGTGCTCGCAAATCACGAGTTTCTTGCCGGAAGCGACCTCGATGAGGCGCTGGGGGGTGACGGTGTTGAAGCAGCCGCCGCAGGAATCCCCGTTATAGACGGTTACCACTGCGAGGTGGTTGTGCACGCTTGCCCTGATGCGGTTGTATGCGCTGAGGGTGCGCTCGTCGAGCTTGGCGGCGAGGGCGTCGCGCTTCTCTGTGAGGACCTTCTCTTCAGAAGCGGTGGACTCCACGATGCGGGCGAGTTCCTCGTTCTTGGCCTCAAGGTCTATTGCAAGGACGTCGAGCTTGGTCTTGACGTTCTCTATCGCTGCCTTGTTCTCTGCGATGGCGTCGCGGCTTTCGCCTATCTTCTTCTCGTCTATCTTGCGGAGGATGCCGAGGTTCTCGAGCTCCTTGTTGATGGAGTCGAACTCACGGGAGTTGGAGATTTTCTCCAGCTGTGAGCGGTAGCGCTCGATTTCTCCGTCGAGGGAGACTATATCGTCGTTCATTGCGGCGATATTGTCGTTGTATTGGGCGATTATCTGCTCGAGCGAATCGATGCGGGCGTTGCAGGAAGCCGCCTGGGCCTCGAGTTCTGCCACCTCTGCGGGAAGTTCGCCGCGAAGGAGGACCAGCTTGTCTATCTCGTTGTCTGCGTTCTGGAGCTCATACAGGGTACGGAGCTTCTCCTCGGTATTGGATTCGGAGTCGGCAAAAGTCTTCTGCAGGGAGACGAAAGTTTCGCGCTCGTCGATGGGTGCGGCGATTTTCTTGGGTTTCTTTGTTGTGGCCATATTTAATTTTATTCGTATTTGCGGAACTACAAAGGTAAGTATTTTTTCGATTATAACGAATTCTTGATTTCCATAAGTTGGGCGCGGATTTCCTTGAGCGAATCCAGCGCCTTCACCGACTTGCTGACGCTGGCTTTCTCTGCCTGCAGCTGGCGTTCGGCGCCCTCCAGGGTGAGTCCCTTCTCCTTCACGAGATAGTGGATCTGCTTGAGCACCTCGATGTCGTCGGCGGTGTACTGGCGGTTGCCTTTCGCCGTACGGTGAGGCTTGAGGAATTTGGGAAAGGAGTTGGACCAGAATCTCACGAGCGAGACGTTCTCCCCGATGGCCTGAGCCGCTTCCGAAATTGAATAATACAGTTTTTCCATATTGTTAATCCATTGATTGACGGGTGTGTGCGGCCATATAGACCATGTTGGAATACTCCTCCGGGGTCACGGACGCGAAGATGTAGCTGAGGGGGTCAAGCACGAGGGAATCGCGCCGCACCTCATAATGCAGATGGGGCGCGTACGAGTTGCCGGACATGCCCACGGTGCCTATGACGCGCCCCTTCCTGACGCTCTGCCCCTGCTGGACGTCTATTTCCTGCAGGTGCGAATAGCGGGTGACGTATCCGCCGTTGTGCCTGATGGCCACGGTGTTCCCCTCGCCGCGGCGGGACTTGGAGACCTTGTTGACGATGCCGTCCGCCGCGGCATAGACGGGCGTTCCCTGGCCCACGATGAGGTCCACCCCGTTATGGCTGGCCTCCGTGGTGTAGAAGGGGTTGGTCTTGGTGCCGATGCCCGCTCCCACCTGGGTGTAGTTGAGTGAATCCAGCGGAAGTGTCATAGGAGGCATGACGGACGGCCTGGAGGCAAGTGCGGCGGCGATTCTCTCGAAGAGACTGTCAACCACGGCGGCCTCGCGCACCAGCGCATCCGCCTTCCCGGCAGTATAGAAGACCAGGCGGGCGTCCGGGATGGAATCGCTGCCGAAGAAGATGTCCATCGACGACACCGGATCGCGCTGCGGAGGCGCTGCGTGGAAGATGTCGCTGTAAATCGATTCGTCCTTGCGTGCAAGCTTGTCGATATCGTCCCCAAGGGTCTCGATCCTCGCCGACATCGAAGGGTAGAGTTCGGCGAAAGAGGTATTCTCCTCCTGCAGGCGCTTCTCCTCCGGGGTGCTGTACAGAAGGGCCAGCGCCACATATCCTATGGCCGAAAGGGACATCACCGTGAGGATGAACCTGACCGCCGTCCAGAACGCACGTCCTATGTTGTTCTTACTTCCGCCCATTGGTCCCCTGCTTTTTCTGCCTTTCGCTCATGCTCGCCGCGGAAGGGCGCCTGCCCCCCGCAGTCTCCGCGCTGCGCTTGCGTATCATCGCCCGGAACTCCTCCACCGGCATGCCCATGTCCATGAAATTCATCGGGTTGACCTGGTGGTTCTTGAACAGCACCTCGTAATGCAGATGCGGGCCAGTGGCCTTGCCGGACTTGCCCACCTCGCCTATCTTGTCGCCCCTCTTCAGCTCCTGGCCCACGCCCACGTCAACCGTGTTCAGATGGGCATAGCGGGTCTTGTAGCCGAAGCCGTGGTTCACCAGCACCTCGTTGCCGTAGCCCTTGTAATTGAAGTCCACCTTCTCCACCACGCCGTCTCCGGTAACGTACACCGGATTGCCAACCTTGGACGCGAAATCCTGGCCCATGTGGCGGGCGATGCCGCCGTACACGGGGTCCTCCCTCGTGCCGAAGGGGCTGGAAAGGTGATATGTGCCCTTCTTGGGCAGCAGAGGCGGCACTGCGGGGATATGGGACACCATGTCGCCGGCCTCCTTAGCCACCAGGGCCACCTCGCCGAGGGACTCAAGCTGCCTGCCCACGCGGTCGCCAACCTCGTCCAGGCGCCTGTCGAGGGCCTGCATTTCGTTGGCGGACGAATCGGCATAGACCGAATCCCTGAGGGGGTCGAAAGCGAAGATGCTGCGGTAAACCAGGTCGTTACGCTCCTCAACGTCTTCCAGGACAGTCTCATAGACATCGAGCTTGTGGCGGATGATGCCCATGCGGGCCTGCCAGGCGTCGTTCTGGCGCCTGAGTATGGCCGTTTTTGGGAGATCGTTACCGAGATAGACGAAGTAAAGCCAGTACGCCCCCGCGACTACCGCCACGGAGAAGATGGTCAAAAGTATGAAGCGCAGTATGCTTTTCACGATGCAAATATACTAATTATTCGCCAATTAGACATCCTTATCTAAAGTTGACTGAGCCGCCGGTATAAACCGGAACGAAGGCAGACGGATAGTATTCAATATTCGGGCCGTCCTCGCAGAATTCAACGGAAAGCACATCGAACTGCACCTCATCGAACGGCGGAACCGGCTGATCCAGCGGAGAATGGAGCAGCTCCCCCGCCGCACGCACCATGCGGAGCCGCTTGTCCCGGTCCACATTGAACTCAGGGCGCACCGGCGCCCCCGCAGCGCGCGTCTTGACCTCCACGATATGAAGGGTCCGGCCGCAAACGGAAACGATATCCAGTTCCAGATGGCCCGAGCGCCAGTTGCGGCGCAGTATCCTGTGACCCTCCCCAAGCAGGAAATTGCACGCCTCCTGCTCCCCGCGGTCTCCCACGAGCTGTTTTGAAGTTTTCATAGCCTGTTCAGATACTTACATTACACACATATATAATCGTTGGGATTGCGGAACCCCGCAAGGAAAGCCTTCACCTCCATGCGCTTCTTGCCCTCCAGCTGGAGTTCCAGGATACTGACCGCCCCGCCGTCACCGGTAGCCACACCTAGATAGCTCCTGCCGTCGCTGAACAGCTGACCCGGAACCAGCTTGCCCACACCCTCCGGCAGCTCCGTCATCTTCTCGACCCTGAAGATCTTCAGCTGCTGGAGCTGGCGCTGAACAGCCGGAGAGGCATCTGCCTCGATGGACTGTGGCCGCCCATGGCCACATGAATGGGAGGGGCCCGCTGAGTCAACAGACTCAGTGGGAGGGATGAGCGGAGCGAAGTCCTGCGAGGCAGATGCCTCTCCGGCGAGAGCGGAGGCAGCAGGGCCCCCTGCTGCCGCAGCGGAAGCCAGCTCCGTATAAGCAGTAGGATAAGGAGAAAGGCCCCGGATGAGATTGCGGACCTCCGTGGAAGACCGGGTCCAGTCGATACGGGTGTTCTCGCGAGTGAGCTTGGGAGCGGGACGCAGCACCTCCGAACCCTGAACGAACGACCGCTGCACACGCAGCTCCACGTTACGCTGGATGATCAGTTCGACTGTATCGCACACCAGATCGCTGCCGATGGCCATCAACTTGTCATGGAGCGTACCGGCATCGTCAGAATCCTCGATACGGCACTCCTGACGCAGGATAATGCCGCCCGTATCTATGTTCTTGTCGAGCATGAACGTCGTCACGCCAGTCATCTTCTCGCCGTTGATAAGCGCCCAGTTGATAGGCGCAGCACCGCGGTACTGCGGCAGCAGGGACGCATGCAGGTTGAAGGTGCCGAGGCGCGGCATCTGCCACACCTCCTCCGGAAGCATGCGGAACGCCACCACCACGAACACATCGGCCTTGAAAGCCGCAAGCTGCGACAGGAACTCCGGATCCTTCAGTCTGACAGGCTGCAGCACCGGGATGCCATGCTCCACAGCGTACTTCTTGACGGCGCTCTCGTTCACCTTGAGGCCGCGACCGCTGGGCTTGTCGGCAACGGTAACCACGCCGACCACCTTGTACCCCCGCCTACGCAGGGCGTCCAGAGGCGCCACGGCGAACTCAGGCGTACCCATGAACACGATGCGCGGCTTGCGGAAGAATCCCACCACCACGCTTACCAGCTTGCGCCAGGAGGCTTTCACGGTGTCCATATTGAAGAGCTCGGCGTCCCGGATGGCCTTGTACGTGAAGAAGACGCCTATCGGCGCCAGCACGTACGAAGCCACGAAAACGCCGTTGAAAGCGTCCACGGTGCCGTCCTTGGCCAGCTTGGTGCCGGTGATATCGACTATCCAGTAGATGACGAAGAACAGCATGGAGAAAATGGCGCTCATGCCTATGCCGCCCTTCTTTATCATTGCGCCGATTGGGGCGCCGATGAAGAACAGCAGGAAGCAGCACAGGGCGGTGGCGAACTTCTTGAAGAACTCAACGTCCGTACGGCGCAGGTAGAAGGTGGACTGATAGACGTCGTGGTTGTAGCTCATGATGTCCCCGGTCATCCTCTCGGCCTGCGCTGCGGCACGGCCGTACGCGAGCTTGATGCCGTCGTAATCCCTCCAGTGGAGCATGTTGTCCGACTTGAACATCACGCTGCGGCCACCGCGGCGGGCGGTGTCAAGCTGGGCGCGGAATTCAAGCGCAGTCTCGTTCCTCAGCCGGTTGTAATGGTTGACGAAAGCCTCGGCGTTATGGCGCTCCAGCGAGTCTTTCTGCGTCTTGAGCTGGTCCAGGCGCATAGACTTGGCCTGGTCTGCGAAACGGGTGGTGTCCGACTTCTCGAAGGCGTAGTTCTTGAGCGGGATCAGCAGGTCCTCGCGGGCGAAATCTATGCGGCTGAGGGCCAGCGAAGTGTCCCGGTAGGTCAGCTGGTTGGTCTCGTTGTAGTTGGAACCGCTGAACAGGGTGAAGGTAAGGTAGTCCTTGGCCTTGGAAATCCTGATTATTGCGCTGTCGGCGATGATGATGGAGACGTTTCCCTTGCGGGAGGTGTGGTCGTACACTTGCACGTTGTACATCATCCCGGACTCGTCGTTCTGGTCTTCCACCCGGAGCACATAGCCCTCGATGCCCTCGTAGAAGGTTCCGGAGGGGATTTTGATGCTGCCCTTGGTGCGGGTGATGTCGTCCCTGAGGGTGAATATCTCGTTGTACGCCTTCGGCACCAGGTTGTTGGTGACGAAGAAGGCGCCCACGCTGATGAGGGCGGCAAGCACGATGAGCGGGGCGATCAGGCGGCCCAGCGAGATGCCGGCGGCCTTGATGGCCATGAGCTCCTTGTTCTCGCCCATCTGGCCTATGACCATCATGGAGCTGAGCAGCACCGCAAGCGGAAGAGCGGTGGGGAGGATGGTAAAGGCGCCCCACATCATGAATTCCAGGATGACGCCCAGGCCGAGGCCCTTGCCCACAAGCTCGTCGATGTAGATCCAGAGGAACTGCATCACCAGCACGAACACAACAAGGAAGAGTATCGCGACGAAAGGTCCGATAAACGCCTTGAGGGTGAACTGGTCGAGCTTGCGCATTCAGTATGGGGATTAGCGGGTTGCCGCGGCGACGAGGGCGTCGAGGGCGTCCTTCAGGCCTGCAAGATTCTTGCCACCGGCGGTTGCGAGGCCGGGCTGGCCGCCGCCTCCGCCCTGTATGAACTGGGCTCCCTCGCGTATGTCCTTGCCGGCGTTGCGGCCGGAGGCGACGAGGTCTTCCGAGTACATGAGCATAAGCTGGGGCTTGCCTGCGGACTCAAAGGCGGCTACGAGGGCCGTGTTCTTCAGCTCCTTCTGGATGGAGAGGGCTGCGTTGCGGAGCATTGCGGGATCCGCATCGGCATGGTCCTCGGGACGCAAGACGATAAGGTTGATGCCGTTGGTCTCCACGGCCATCTTGCCGAGCTTGCTCGCAAGCGCGACGGCCTTCGCCTTGGCGAACTCCTCCGCCTGCTTCTTGAAAGCGGCGTTGTCTTCTATCATCTTCTGGATGGCGCCGGGGAGGTCTGGCAGGTTGTTGAAGAAGGAACGGGCGGTCCTGAGCATGTTCTGCATGTTGGACACCATGGCCTCGGCGTCCTCGCCGGTTACGGCCTCGATACGGCGCACGCCGGCGGCTATCGCACTTTCGTTCACTATCTTGAAGAGGCCGATGTTGCCGGTTGCGGAGGTGTGGCATCCGCCGCAGAGCTCCACGCTGGGGCCGAATCGGACCACGCGCACGCGGTCTCCGTACTTTTCTCCGAAGAGGGCCATCGCGCCCATAGCCTGGGCTTCCGCCATGGTGGCATCGCGTTTCTCGTCAAGCCGGAAGTTGCTGCGTATCAGCTCGTTGACGCGTTTCTCAACGGCCGCTACCTGCTCGTCCGACAGCTTCTCGAAGTGCGAGAAGTCGAAGCGGAACCCCTTGTCGTGCACGAAGGATCCCTTCTGCTCCACGTGGGTTCCGAGTATCTCGCGGAGCGCGCGGTGCATGAGGTGCGTGCAGCTGTGGTTGTTGGCTATCTTCTGCCTGCGGGGGGCATCCACGCTGAGGGTGAATCCTCCGGTGCAGTCCTGAGGCAGGCGTTCTGCGATGTGGATGGTGAGGTCGTTTTCCTTAACGGTGTTGAGTATCTTTATGGTCTCTCCGTCGGCTGCGGTTATGGTGCCGGTATCGCCGATCTCACCGCCCATCTCTCCGTAGAACGGGGTGCGGTCGAAGACCAGCTGGAGCATCTCCTTGTTCTTCTGCACCACGGTG
>JAFZLQ010000111.1 GCA_017551425.1 Bacteroidales bacterium
CCGGGATAGTTCCAGGTAGCGTGGTCAACGAACGGAACAGGCGAGTTGGTGGTAGCAGTGATAGGACGGATGAAGTTGCCGCGGAAGTAGCTGGCCTTTGCATCGCCGAAGCTGATGAACATGGTCTTCGCTGCGTCGTCGCAAACCTCGCCCCATGCGCCGAAGTAGGTGTACATCACGCCGGTGTTCAGCAGGCTGTCTGCGTAGGACGGACCGTCCTCACCGCCGTAGCCGTACGGGCCGGCTTCCTCGGGATCGTTACCGCCGTACCATACCTGGCTCCAACGCGGGGCAGTTGCCTCGGGTGCCTCGTTGTAGATCTCGGCGATCTTAACGTTCACGGTAGCTGCGTGATCCTTGTCCGGACCGAACTTCACAAGGTAGAGCTCAAGGCAATCCATGTTCAGGTCGGGATTGGCCTTCACTGCGCTAGCGCTGTAGTTGGTCTTGAAGGTAGCGTAGTACTTGCCGATCTTGTTGATCTTGGCAATCTGAACTGCGTCGAAGTAGAAGTTCACGTCGGTGATACCAGCGTCAACGAAGGTCTGGTTCGCAGCGGTAGCATGGCTGCCGGGATACTTCACGAACGAGGAGTGCAGGTTAGCCCTCAGGGTGTCCTCATTGGTCGGATAGGTTGCGTCGGGAACTGCAACGTTGAATTCGGTAGCTACGCCGTTAGGAGCGGTGGCCTCTTCCTTCCAGTAGCCGGGAACGAAGTTCGCGGTAGGAATGTTCGTGTTGAAGTCGTCGAACGCAGCGGCCAGGCGGATCACAACGGTCTTGCCGGTGGTCGGGTTCAGATAGTATACATAGTGGTACAGGCTGTCGGTGCTCACGTTCTTCGGGAGAGCGTCTGCGGCCTTCAGGGTTGCGTATGCATCCATAGCATCCCAGATGTCCTCTGCCCATACCTTCCATGCCAGAACGTGGGTGGCCTCGGTGCCGGTCACGCTCGAAGGAGCGTTCTCGATAACCTCACCGCAGCAGTCGATCGCCTGGAAGAGCGGGAATGCGGGATCGGTGTTGTCCGGGCAGTGCACGACGGTGTCGCGTACGTCGGAAGGATTGCCAAGATAGTCGGTCCAGCTGTCGCTACCGGTGAAGAGGGCGTGGAAGTCGTCCTTGCTGTAGCCAACATAGTTGTAGAGGCGGACGTTGGTCTCCTCGACGGAGGTCACGCGGGTAACGCCGTTGCAGTCGGGGTTGAAGCCCTTGATAACGCCGTCAACAGCCTTGGTGTAAACGTCCAGGGTTACACCCCAGTCCGTATCCTTTTTGATCTGGTCTACAATCATGAGCTTGATGTAGGAAGTCCAGACCACATCGCTGCCGTGCATGAGCTTGACGCGCACGATAGGAGTACGGCCGATAGAGGCCTTGCCTTCGGTGTCGTATACCTTCGGGGTGAGGACGCCGTCTTCGGTGAGGTCGAAGAAGTTGATCTGGTCGGTCTTAGGATCGCCAATCTTGTAGTTCTTGACCGCCTCGAACGCCCAGGTGAGACCGAACTTCTCCATATCGAAGTGAGTCCAGGAATAGCCGTAGCCGCTGACGGGGCAGGAGTAAACGTAATACGGATGGGCCTCGACTATGGTCTTGAGGTCGATGGAACCGTTGTAAAGCACGACGGTGTCGCAGGTGGCGTGGGTCTGCTCCAGGGTGGGGCTGCCGGCGTCGGCCGTCCAGACGATCTTGTCGTAGAGATAGGCGTAAGGATCGACGGCGTCGATGTCGAGGCTGCGGTAGTGGGCGTCGATGTAGTCGACGTACTGGGCCGTAGGATCGGCGGCGGCGAACTCGCTGTGATGCAGCCATGCAACCATGCCGGGCTCGGCGATGCCTGCACCGACGATGGCCTCGTAGTTGACGCGGGCGTAGTCGGAAACGACGGTGGTCTTGTCTTCGTTGTTCTTGATGACCTTGAGTGCGGCAACGTCGACAACGTCGTTAAGCTCGTTGTTCATCTGGTTGACGGTGAGGGTGTTCCAGCCGTCGCCAAGCTCCTTGGTCTTGATTTTGACCTTGACGGTGAGGATGCCGTCCTCAAAACTTACGAATTCGGGATCGATGTCCCACTTTTCCGGTTCGTTGTCGGTCTTGGAGGGGACGTTGTTCTGGATGACGAAAGCGAGCTTGTCGTCCTTGGTGACGGTGGCGGTAGCGGGATTCACGTGATAGCTGAGGAGGATGTCTTCCTCGACCGTCTTGGAATTGCCGGCCGTCAGCTTCCAGATCTCTTTCTTGCTGTCGAGGTCTGACTTGCTGAGGGGGTAGTATACGAACACCTCTACCGGGATGGCCTCGATACCGTCGATGTACATGGGCGGGATGAGGACGAGGCTGCGGAGCTCGTTGGTCAGATAGACGATGTAGTCGGAAGTGTTGCCGTTGCCGTCGGATACGTTCTTGAAGGTGAGGGTGCCGTTCTTGGTGTCATAGACACAGAATGCGGGAGCGGTGACCTCGGTGACGGTGCCCTCGGCCTTGATACCGGTGTTCTCGCCGTTGATGAACCAGTAGCCGTTTTTGATTTCGACAGTGGGAGTGGCGCCGGGCTTGCCGGGATTGCCCTCCGGGCCCTGGGCCGCAACGCCGGTGTCGACACCGTCGACAAACCAGTTGCCGTTGCCGCCGATAGTGATGACGGGAGAATTGCCGCCGTTACCGTTGCTGCCGTTGCTGCCGTCGGTACCGTCTTTGACGTCGAAATAAGAACCGTCACTCAGGCTGACCCTCCATCCGGTGGAGGTGCCTTCGACGTTGGAGATGACAGAACCTGCGTCTATCTTGCCCTGAAGGGCTGCGACTGCGAGTTCGAGGTCGTCTACCTTGGCGGACAGGGCGCCGAGCTCCTCTGTGTAGTCTTTACAGGATACTGCCATTCCTGCAAGGCCTCCGAGGAGCGCCAGTGCAAGGAATATTTTTGAAAACTTCTTCATTATGATAAAATATAATAGGTTACAATTAGCCCACAAATTTAAGCAATTTCTTTCATTTCCGCAAGTGCACTTCCGCCGCCGGTTTTACTGTTCGCAGTTCCGCTATTTTTCCTATATTTGTATGAATAAAACCAAACCGATTTATGTTCCTTTTAGGTTACGACGTAGGCAGTTCTTCCGTGAAAGCCTCTTTGGTAGATGCACAAAGCGGTCAATGCGTTGCATCTGCATTCTATCCGAAAAACGAAGCGCCCATAGCTTCCCCAAAACCCGGCTGGGCCGAACAGGATCCCGACGCCTGGTGGTCATATCTGAAAAACGCCACCCAGGATATCATGCAGGGCAAAAATCCGGCGGACATAGCCGCCATAGGCATCAGCTACCAGATGCACGGGCTCGTGTGCGTAGACAAAAACCTCAAACCGCTGCGCCCCTCCATCATCTGGTGCGACAGCCGCGCCGTCCAGTACGGAAAGCGGGCCATGGAAGCCATAGGCGAGGAAAAATGCCTGGGCCATCTCCTCAACTCCCCCGGTAATTTCACGGCCTCCAAGCTGGCCTGGGTAAAGGAAAACGAACCGGAGCTGTACGGCAAAATCCATAAGTTCATGCTCCCCGGCGACTATATCGCCCTGAAACTCAGCGGGGAGGCCTGCACCACGGTGAGCGGCCTCTCGGAGGGCATCTTCTGGGATTTCAGGGAGAAGCGTCCCGCCGATTTCCTCTTCTCGCACTTCGGCTTCGACAAGGAGCTGATGCCCGAGATCAGGCCCACCTTCGGGCTTCAGGGAGAAGTGAGCGCCGCCGCGGCGGAGGAGCTTGGGCTCCGCAAGGGCATCCCCATCACCTACCGCGCCGGTGACCAGCCCAACAACGCACTCAGCCTGAACGTGCTGGAACCGGGCGAAATCGCCTCCACCGCCGGCACCTCCGGAGTAGTCTATGGCGTGCTGGACAGCATCACCTACGATCCCAAGTCGCGCGTGAATACTTTCGCGCACGTGAACCATACCGACGAAAAGACGCGCCTGGGCGTACTGCTCTGCATCAACGGAGTGGGCATCCTCAACTCGTGGACAAGGCACAACTTCATGCCGGAGGGCATGACCTACAGGGAGATGGACGAAATCGCCGAAAGGATCCCGATAGGCAGCGAGGGCATCAGCGTGCTCCCCTTCGGAAACGGCGTGGAGAGGATGCTGGGCAACCGCGAGACCGGCTGCTGCATTTCCGGGCTGGACCTCAAGCGCCACAACTGGAGGCACATGACCAGGGCCGTGCAGGAAGGCATAGTCTTCTCGTTCAAGTACGGAATGGATATCATGAAGGGCATGGGCATCGCCATCAGGCGCATCCACGCAGGCGACGTAAACATGTTCAAGAGCCAGGTGTTCCGCGAGGCTCTGGCAGGCGTAACTGACGCTGCTATAGATCTTTACGATACCGACGGCAGCATCGGCGCAGCCAAGGGAGCGGGCATAGGGGCCGGCATCTACCGGAGCTCCTACGAAGCCTTCTCCACCCTCAAGAAGAAATGCACCGTGGAGCCGTCAAGGGGCACCGAATACGCCGCGGCGTACAAGCGCTGGAGGGCTGAGCTGCAAAAGCAACTGCAACAATAGAAACTAATAATCGAAACAATATGGCAAAAGAGTATTTTCCGCAGATCGGAAAGATTCCCTTCGAGGGAAAGCAGAGCAAGAATCCCCTTGCATTCCATTACTATGAGCCCGAGAAGGTAGTTCTGGGCAGGAAGATGAAAGACTGGCTCAAGTTCGCGGTGGCCTGGTGGCATACGCTCGGCCAGGCAAGCGGCGACCAGTTCGGCGGCCAGACCCGCAGCTACGAGTGGGACAAGGCCTCCACTCCCCTGCAGAGGGCCAAGGACAAGGTGGATGCCGGCTTCGAATTCATGCAGAA
>JAFZLQ010000112.1 GCA_017551425.1 Bacteroidales bacterium
GATTCCACGTTGCCCCCTGGCGGCTGAGCGCCGCCTTCCCCTCGGGGGAGCCGCAGGCGCCCGAGTGCGGAACGCTGATTCCACGTTACCCCCTGGCGGCTGAGCGCCGCCTTCCCCTCGGGGGAGCCGCAGGCGCCCAAGTGCGGAACGCTGATCCCACGATACCCCCTGGCATTTTGCTCCGCTGCGGGAACAAAACTTAGTGTTTTTGTTCCAAAACGGCGGTTTTGCTAGCCGTTTGGAACGCATGAGGTCCCGGGTGTTCCAAATCAGTATCTTTCGGGGAATAAAGAGGCGACGATTTGCGGATCAATCTTCAGCATTCTGATTATTTGTTTGTTACCGGCATTATAGTCATAATGGAGAATGGTGGCAAGTTCTGTTTTTGCCTGCGCCGGAAGGAGAGCGACGGACATCTGACCATATTTTTTCTTGGATAGCCCCGTCACAATAGAGAACAGTTCATCGTCGGCATAGAAAATCCTCTCGCCTATCTCGTCCGCAATAGTTTTCTGCGACTCAATGTTGCGGGACAGTTCCCTGAAGTAATGAGAAGCGCACCTGAACAACCGTTCCCCGAAAGCAATGGCGCAAAAAGACAACGGACAGGCGTATCCGTCAACTGTGATTATGCCGGTTATTCCATCCGCATCGTGCGTCCTGGCATAGTGCCTTTTCTCCCGCACGGACAAAGTGGAGCGTGATTCACGGAAGCGCGCTTTAATAGCAGGGTTGAAGAAGCAGGAATTCGCTCCCCAGCGGTACGACATCGGTGTTTCATCCGGCGAGACCACATATCCGTTGCGGTTGTTGTAGATGATGACGTTGCGAAGATCCAGCAGGGATGTTATTTGTCTCATCGATGGCCTGAACTTAGCCTTGTCAAGCATCAATCCTCCGGCTCTCAGATACTTGAAAAGAGACTTGATGAATCGGGCCATCATTCTTTCAACTGCGTCCCGAGGTCCTGCCGCCGTAAGGTGCAGATGATTGGTCATCAGCTGGAACGTGATGATTGTAACATCCGAAAACATTTTTGCACAGATGGCGAGGATGTTCATTCCTGCCATAAAGGCCAGTTCGTCAGGGAAGACAATCGGATGATCTTCCGGAGTCCACAAATGCCAGTATGGACCGGCATTCTCAAAACAGAGGCTACACTGCCTCTCGAGTTCACTGAAGCTTTTCATAATACAAATTCGAGGACCAGACCTCTTGACTGCAAATTTACGTCATTGCTCTCGTAATCGCAAACTCCTTTTTCAAGATTTAGCCTCTCTTTGGAACGTTTGGGACGCCATCTGTTCCTAAACGGTGGTTTTTCCATCGGGTTGGAACGATGTGGAGCCATGGTGTTCCATAATGATGATCTTTCTTTGTTTGTTCTCGCGCTTATCCGGAACCGGATAGTGGCGATTCCATAAACAATCAGCATTTGGAACGCCGGAGGCCCTTCTTATTCCAAAACGGTGATTCTGCATGCCGTTTGGAACGGAGAAGGGCCTCAGTGTTCCAAAGATAGACTTATTCTCCCGCTTCCTTGAGGCGCTCGGCGTTCTCGGCGATCTGGAGCTGGTCGATGCATTCCTGGATGTCTCCGTCCATGAAGACGGGGAGGTTGTACATGCTCCAGTTGATGCGGTGGTCGGTGACGCGGCCCTGGGGATAGTTGTAGGTGCGAATCTTGGCGGAGCGGTCTCCGGTGGAGACCATGGTCTTGCGCTTGGCGGCGATGCCGTCCAGATACTTCTGGTGCTCGAGGTTATACAGACGGGTCCTGAGTTCCTCGAACGCGCGGTCTTTGTTCTTCAGCTGCGACCTCTCCTCCTGGCACTGGACCACCAGGCCGGAAGGGATATGGGTGAGGCGGACGGCGGAATAAGTGGTGTTGACGCCCTGGCCGCCGGGGCCGGATGAGCAGAACAGATCCAGGCGGATGTCGTCCCAGCTGAGATCGACGTCAAACTCGCCCGCCTCGGGGAAAACGACCACGGAGGCCGCCGAGGTCTGGATACGGCCCTGGGTTTCCGTCTGCGGCACACGCTGCACGCGGTGCACGCCGGACTCATACTTCATCACGCCGTAAACCCCTTCTCCGCTGAGCTTGAAAACTATCTGCTTGAAGCCGCCGGACGTGCCGGGAGCCTGGTCTGTGACCTCGAGCTTCCAGCCGCGGCGCTCGGCGAAGTGCTGGTACATACGGAAAAGGTCGCCGGCAAAAATGGCAGCCTCGTCGCCGCCGGTGCCGCCGCGGATTTCCACCATGGCGTTCTTGCCGTCGTCGGGATCGGCCGGGATTAGCATGAGCTTTATGTTCTGCTCCATCACGGGTACCTGAGGTTCCAGCTCCGCAATCTCTTCGCGGGCCATCTCCCTGAGGTCGTCATCCTTCTCGTTGAGAAGTATGTCCTTGGCCGACTGCAGGTTATCCAGGAGTTTCTTATAATCCTGACCGGCTTTGATTATGGGTTCCAGCTCCTTGTAATCCTTGTTGAGCTGGACGTATTTCTTCATGTCGGACATGACTGACGGGTCTGACAGCTGGTCCTGTATGGATTGGAATTTCCCGCGGAGGGAAAGGACTTTTTCAAGAAGTGAATTCTCTGCCATAAATCATTCTCCTATTTTCTTGATGTAGCAGCGGCGGCGCATATACGGGTCGTGCTCATAGCTGTTCCAGATGTTTACCGCACTGTTGGATTCTATCTGGGGATTGGAAATGGCCCAGCGGTTGCCAAGAATCGCCGCCTTGTCCGCCATCTCCTTGTAATAGACAGACGACACGCCCTTGTTCTGCCATTCGGGGGCGGCGCCGTTTACCATAAGGTCGGTGACCTTGTAGTTCTTCATCGCCCTGCGGAGGAAATACCATCCGAAGGGGAAAAGGTGCCCCCTGGCCTTCTGCATGGCCTTCGAGAGGCTCGGCGTTGAAATACCGAACGCTACAAGATCCCCGTTTTCGTCCAGAAGTATGCTGGACGCCTTGTCGGAAATGAAGCGCATCATCGCAGACGCCTCTTCTTCTATCTCCTTGTCTGTGAGGGGGATGAAGTTATATACGCTCTGCGAGAAACTGTCATTGTAAACCTTGAAGAACTTGCGGACCTGCGCAGGGTCTTTCTTCAAAGCGTCTATACTGCCTAGATGCAGGTTGTAGCGTTCCATGACCATCTTGGCGACGCGGCGGGCCTTCTCGGGCACTCCGTGGTTGGCCACCATCTTGTACTGCAGCCAGTCGCACTCCTTTTCGAAGCCGAGGGCCGTCATGAGATCGTTGTAGTACGGGAAGTTGTAGATGCAGTTGAAAGGAGGGATATTCTCGTAACCCTCCACAAGCATACCCTGCCTGCCCATCGTATTGTACGACAGGGGGCCATGGATTTCTGTCATGCCCTCCGAGCGTGCCCAATCCTCCGCTGCGCCTATCAGAAGCTTTGCAACCTCAAGCTCGTTGATGCAGTCGAACCAGCCGAAACGGACGCGTTTCTTGCCGTAGAGCTCGTTGTAGCGGGGGTTGATTATGGCGCAGATACGGCCCACGACCTTGCTGCCGTCAACTGCCAGCCAGCAGCGGCGCTTGCAGTAAGAAAGCGACGCGGCTGCGGTGAGGGCATGCATCTCGCTCGAATGGAGAGCAGGGACATACTGTGCGCAGCCCCTGTACAGCACATCCGGGAAACGGATGAAGCGGCGAAGGTCGGATTTGGATTTGACTTCCAGTACTTTATACATAGCCTGCAAAATTACGAATAATGTTCGACACTCACAAGATACTGCAGCGCCGCCTGCGCGCACACGCATCCGAATGCGGCAGGCATATACGACACCGTACCGGTCTGGGACTTCTTGTTGCGGGTCTCTTCTATGACCATGGCGTCGTGGTCGGGGCGTTCTGTGGAGTAAACGGCGGTAAAGCCGCTTTCAATGCCAATTTTATGAAGCCGTTTGCGCAGCATTCGCGCCAGAGGGCACTGGATGGTGCGGGAGATGTCGTCCACGCGGATGCGGGTGGCGTCGAGCTTGGCGCCGCTGCCCATGGAACTTACGAGATGCACCCCGTTGGCCAGGCAGTACTGCACCAGGGCGATCTTGGGACTGAGGGTGTCGATGCAATCGACCAGACAGTCCAGACTCAGCCCGCCGAGCAGCGTGGGGATATTCTCCTCGCAGAGGAACTCCTTGATACACAGCACTTCCAGCGACGGGTTGATATCCATCAGGCGGGAACGCACCACCTCGCATTTCTCCTGCCCCACGGTGGAACGGAGGGCAGGCAGCTGACGGTTGATGTTGGATACAGATACAACATCCGGGTCGATGAGGACGATATGGCCGACGCCGGCGCGTACAAGCATCTCCGCCGCCATGGCGCCTACGCCCCCCAGGCCCACCACCGCAACGCGCGAGGCCTCCAGCCGCCCGAGCGCATCCGCGCCGAGCAGCATCTCCGTCCGTTCCTGCCAATCCATTGTCATATCAGATTAGATTCTTCGTCGGGCTTCGCCCTCCTCAGAATGACAGAAAAAAGCACCTCTGCATGAAGGGAAAAGCACCTCTGCATGAAGAAAAACGCACCTCTGCATGAAGAAAAACGCACCTCTGCATGAAGGAAAACGCACCTCTGCATGAAGGAAAACGCACCTCTGCATGAAGGA